>NZ_JAAGPS010000058.1:0-44923 GCF_017105025.1 Paraburkholderia sp. Ac-20336
AAATCTATAAGGGTCGTGCTATGAACAAGTCATATAAAAGTGTGTGGAACGAAGCGCTTGGGGCATGGGTCGCGGCATCGGAGCATACCGTTGCGCGGGGTAAGCGAAGCAAGTCGACAGTTTCGTCCGTTCTGGCGAGCGCCGTGCTTGACCGTGGCGGTGTCGAGCGCGTCGGCGAGCAGCTGGGCCCAGTAGTCGCTGCGCGCGCCGCCGCCGAGCAGCGACAGCACCTTCGCTTCGGTGCCGGCCGCGCGCAGCGCGTCGAGGCCGTCGGTCAGCGCGAGCGTCACGCCTTCGAGCACCGCATAGCCGAGCAGCGCGCGGTCGGTCGCGTGGTTCATGCCGAAGAACACGCCTTGCGCGTAGGGGTCGTTATGCGGCGTGCGCTCGCCCGACAGATACGGCAGGAACAGCGGCGCGGTGGCGAGCGCCTCGGCGGGCAGCGCCTCGATTTCGGCGAGCAGCGTCGGTTCGTCGGTCGAGGTGAGCTTGCAGACCCAGCGCAGACAGCTCGCCGCCGACAGCACCACGCTCATCTGATGCCAGCGGTCGGGAATCGCGTGGCAGAACGCATGCACGGCGGACGCCGGATTCGGCCGGAAGCTGTCGCCGACCACGCACAGCACGCCCGAGGTGCCGAGCGAGACGAAGCCGTCGCCCGGTTGCGTCGCGCCGATGCCGATCGCGCTCGTCGCGTTGTCGCCGCCGCCGGCCGCGACGATCACGCCCTCGTTTGGGGCGTCGCTCAGGCCGAATTCGCGTGCCACTTCGGGCCGCAGCGTGCCCGACGGCGCGCTGCCTTCGGCGAGGCCCGGCATCTGCGCGCGCGTCATGTTGCAGGCCGCGAGCAGCGAGTCGGACCAGTCGCGCTTCGCGACATCGAGCCACAAGGTGCCGGCCGCATCCGATGGATCGGACACCTTGCCGCCCGTCAGTTGCAGACGCAGGTAATCCTTCGGCAGCAGCACGCAGGCGGTTTTAGCGAAGATTTTGGGCTCGTGGCGCGCGACCCACAGCAGCTTCGGCGCGGTGAAACCGGGCATCGCGAGATTGCCCGCGACGCTGTGCAACTCGGGCGCGCGCTCGGTCAGTTCCGCGCATTCCTTGTCGCTGCGCATGTCGTTCCAGAGAATCGCGGGACGCAGCACGTTGTCCTGCGCATCGAGCAGCACCGCGCCGTGCATCTGGCCCGACAGGCCGATGCCGCGAATCTGCGCGAATTCGTCGGGATGGCGCGCGCGCAATGCCCCGAGCGCCGCGCGCGTGCCGGCCCACCAGTCCGCGGGATTCTGCTCGGCCCAGCGCTGATGCGGACGCGAAACCGTAAACGGGGAGCCTGCGGTGCCGATCACGCGTCCATCGGACGCAAGCAGCAGAACTTTCACTTCGGACGTGCCGAGATCGATGCCGAGGTACATGGGCGCGAAACCTGAGTCGTTGGGGATGCGCTACTTTAGCCGCACATCGCGCGCGCTGTCATGGGCATTAAGCCTGGCAGCGCGTGCGTCGGGGTCGGCGCGGAAGCGTGTGCGCGGCCTCGTGCGGGCCGCGCTGCGCTCATGCAGCATTCAGGCCACTTTCATGCCGCGCCGCGTTTCGCGAGCCACGCGTCGACCCGCGCGAGCGCACCCGCGAGCGCCGCTTCGAGTTCGGGCGTCTGCGCCATGCGGCCCCACAGCAGCCGGTCGGCGGCGAATGCGCGTAGCGGATCGGCGGCCGTGAAGAAGCCGTGCGCGACGCTCTCGTCCATCACGCCGTCCTGATACGCGTAGGGCAGCTTGCCCGTGTGCCAGCGTTCGAGAAAGCGGAAGAACAGCGCGGGCAGCACCGCGGTCGCGGCCGGCGTGACGCCGCGCGCGAAGCACCCAGCGAGCGTCGGCGCGATGAAGCCGGGCAGCTTCGAGAAACCGTCGGCGGCAACGCGCTGGTTCGTGTCGAGAATGTGCGGATTGCTGAAGCGTTCGAGCACGACGTCGCGATAACGCGCGAGATCGAGCGGACTCGGCGTGAGACACGGAATCACGTCCTCGGTCACGTAGTCGTAGGCGAACTGGTGAATGTCGGCGTCGAGCGTGCCTTCATGGATGTAGTTCAGGCCGACCAGCGTGCCCGCCCACGCAATGCAGCTATGCGGCGCGTTGAGAATGCGGATCTTCGCTTCCTCGTACGGCAGCACCGAATCGACGAGTTCCGCGCCGACCTTCTCCCAGGCGGGCCGCCCCGCGATGAAGCGGTCCTCGATCACCCACTGGATAAACGCCTCGCCCATCACGGGGCTTGCGTCGTCGACGCCGGTCGCGGCCAGCACGCGTTCGCGCACGTCGGGTGTTGGGCGCGGCGTGATGCGATCGACCATCGAGCACGGGCACGAGGTGTGGCCGTCGAACCATTGCGCGAGTTCGGTCGCGCCGCGCCGTGCGAGAAACTCGCTCATGCCTGCATGAAAGCGCTCGCCGTTGCTGCGCAGGTTGTCGCAGGTTTGCAGCGTGACGGGGCCCGCGCCGCGCTTCATGCGCGCGTCGAGAATCGCCGCGAGCGCGCCGTAGATCGTCGTGTGGCCGCCCGCGAGGTCGGCGGCGAGATCGGGGTTCGCGGTGTCGAGCCGGTCGTGTTCGTCGAGGTAATAGCCGCCTTCGGTCACGGTGAACGCGATGATCCTGCAGGCCGGATCGGCACCGGCTTCGATGAGCCCGCCGAGGCTTTCGCTCCACGGCAGCACGCGCTCGATCGAGCGGATCGTCTCGTAGGCGCGCTCGCCGTGCGGCGTGACGGTTTCGAGCGTATAGACGCCGTTCTGCGCGGCGAGCGCGTCGAGCACCGCGTTCATGTCGCCGCGAATATTGCCGACCGCGAGCGACCAGCGCGGCTCGTCCGGCAGCCTGGCTTCGTTGAGCCGATGCAGATACCACGCCTGATGCGCGCGATGAAACGATCCCGCGCCGATGTGCAGGATCACGTGTGCGGCCGCGCCGCTGCCTTGCCCGCTGTTCATGTATGTCTCCGGTTCCATGCAAGATGGATGCTCGACGCCTTGTCCGCGGCGCTCGGTGCGCGCGTTTCGTGCATAGGGAGCATTTGCTCTGTGTGTGAGCGAATGATCGTACCGGGCGAAACGAAAGTCAAGGCGAGGGCGACGGGTTTTCGTGGCGCAGCGCGGCATGGCATGCCGTGCGTTCGTTCATGACCGCATCGCCGGCTGGAAAAAACCGCTGTGCCATCGCTATTGCATTGCATCAAATTTGACTTTTTGGGCCTCGGGGCTAACCCGAATGCAAAAAAGTATCGGTCTGCGGTTTCTTTTCAAGTGGTCGCCCGTGCGTTTGGCGGGTACTTTTCGCTATACAAGATCAAGATCGGCGGTGCCTCGAATGGGCCGCTCTCATGGAGGCAGACAGTGCAACCTGATCTAGAGGTCGTGGCCGTCCGTCGCGACGAATCGTTCAAGGCGTGGTCGCATGGCTATCCGTATCGCACGGTGCGCTGGCACTTTCACCCTGAATACGAGATTCATCTGATCGTCGAGACGACCGGCAAGATGTTCGTCGGCGATCACATCAGCAGCTTCGCGCCGGGCAATCTCGTGCTGATGGGCCCGAACCTGCCGCACAACTGGGTCAGCGACGTGCCCGAGGGCGAGAGCGTCGCGCAGCGCAATCTGGTCGTGCAGTTCGGCCAGGAATTCGTGTCGAACTGTCTCGAGAGCTTTCCGGAGTGGCGCCAGGTCGAGGCGTTGCTTGCCGAGGCGCGCCGCGGCCTGTCGTACGGCCCGCAGACCTCGGCGCAGATCAAGCCGCTCTTTCTCGAACTGCTCGCCGCGCGCGGCCTGCGCCGGCTCGTGCTGTTCATGTCGATGCTCGAGATCCTGATGAACGCGCAGGACCGCGAGACGCTCGCGAGCCCTGCTTATCAGGCCGATCCGACCAGCTTCGCGGCGACCCGTATCAACCATGTGCTCGCGTATATCGGCAAGAACCTCGCGAACGAGTTACGCGAATCGGAACTCGCGCAGCTCGCGGGCCAGAGCGTCAGCGCGTTTTCGCGCTATTTCCGCCGCCATACCGGGCTGCCGTTCGTGCAGTACGTGAACCGCATGCGCATCAATCTCGCGTGCCAGCTATTGACCGACGACGAACTGAGCGTGACCGACATCTGCTTCAAGGCGGGCTTCAATAATCTGTCGAATTTCAACCGGCAGTTTCTCGCGGTGAAGGGCATGGCGCCGTCGACGTTTCGCCGCTATCAGCAACTGAACGACGCGAGCCGCGATGCCTCCGAGGAAGCGGCCGCGTGCGGCCGGGGTATCGACAACGCGCCGGCGATCGTGCTTGCGCCGGGCCTGCCGAAAAACGGCACCGCGTATCCGCTCACCTAGTCAATTTATCTAGTCCGTTTATGTAGTCCGCTGTTTTAGTCCACCTGTTTTTCAACACGCGTCGCGCTGTGCGAACCCACAGCGCGCAGGACGTGCTCACTTCAAAAAAATGGAGACAACCATGAAGCAAGCTGCTTTTCAGTCGAAATCCCAGTCGAAATCGTTGCCGTCGTCGATGACTTTTGCACGCCGCGTCGCGGCGCTCGCAGCCGGCCTCTCGCTCGTTGCGATGTCGGCCGCGCAGACCGCGCAGGCTGCGCCGCTCAAGATCGGCATGACGTTCCAGGAACTGAATAACCCGTACTTCGTGACGATGCAGAAGGCACTGAACGATGCGGCGGCGTCGATCGGCGCGACCGTGGTCGTCACCGACGCGCATCACGACGTGAGCAAGCAGGTCAGCGACGTCGAGGACATGCTGCAGAAGAAGATCGACATCCTGCTCGTCAATCCGACCGACTCGACCGGCATCCAGTCGGCCGTGACCTCGGCGAAGAAAGCGGGCGTCGTGGTTGTCGCGGTCGATGCCAATGCGAACGGTCCGGTCGATTCGTTCGTCGGCTCGAAGAACTACGACGCGGGCCTGATGGCGTGCGATTACCTCGCGAAGTCGATCGGCGGCAGCGGCGAAGTGGCGATTCTCGACGGCATTCCCGTCGTGCCGATTCTCGAACGCGTGCGCGGCTGCAAGGCGGCACTCGCGAAGTCGCCCGGCGTGAAGCTCGTCGATACGCAGAACGGCAAGCAGGAACGCGCGACCGCGTTGACCGTGACCGAGAACATGATTCAGGCGCATCCGAATCTGAAGGGCGTGTTCAGCGTCAACGACGGCGGCGCGATGGGCTCGCTCTCGGCGATCGAATCGTCGGGCAAGGACATCAAGCTGACCAGCGTCGATGGCGCGCCCGAAGCGATTGCCGCGATCCAGAAGCCGAATTCGAAATTCGTCGCGACGTCCGCGCAATTCCCGGCCGATCAGGTGCGCATCGCGCTCGGCATCGCGCTCGCGAGAAAGTGGGGCGCCAATGTGCCGAAGACGATTCCGGTCGACGTGAAGCTGATCGACAAGAGCAACGCGAAGGGCTTCAGCTGGTAATTCAGCTGGTAATGCAGGCCGCAGCCGCCGCGCGCGAGCATCATGCGCGGCGGCGCGCGGCAGAGGAACACGCGATGGACACGATTCTCAAGCTCGACAACATCAGCAAAAGCTTTCCTGGCGTGAAGGCGCTGCAAGGCATTCACCTCGAGATCGCGCGCGGAGAGATTCATGCGCTGCTCGGCGAGAACGGCGCGGGCAAATCGACGCTGATGAAAATTCTCTGCGGCATTTATCAGCCCGACGAAGGCACGATCACGATCGACGGCACGGCACGCCACTTCGCGAACTATCACGACGCGGTGGCCGCCGGTGTCGGCATCGTGTTTCAGGAGTTCAGCCTGATTCCGTATCTGAATGCGGCCGAGAACATCTTTCTCGGCCGCGAAATGCGGACCCGCTTCGGCATGCTCGAACGCGGCAGGATGCGCCGCGCGGCCGCGCAGATTTTCGCGCGGCTCGGCGTCGCGATCGATCTGTCGGTGCCGATTCGCGAACTGTCGGTCGCGCAGCAGCAGTTCGTCGAAATCGGCAAGGCCCTGTCGCTCGAGGCGCGCATCCTGATTCTCGACGAACCGACCGCGACGCTGACACCCGCCGAAGCCGCGCATCTGTTCACGATCATGCGCGAACTGAAGCAGCAGGGCGTGGCGATGATCTTCATCTCGCACCACCTCGAAGAGATTTTCGAAGTGTGCGACCGCATCACGGTGCTGCGCGACGGCCAGTACGTCGGCATGACCGAGGTCGCGCAATCGGACGTGAGCCGTCTCGTGCAGATGATGGTGGGGCGCCGCATCGAAAGCAGCTTTCCGCCGAAGTCGCCGCCGCGCGCCGATGCGAAGATCGTGCTCGACGTCGTGCGCCTGCAGTTGCTGAAAGACAGTCCGGTGCTGAGTTTCTCGCTGCGCGAGGGCGAGATACTCGGCTTCGCGGGACTGGTCGGCTCGGGGCGCACCGAGACCGCGCTCGCGGTGATCGGCGCGGACCCGGCCTACGTGAAGGAGATTCGCGTGAACGGCGCGGCCGCGAAGCTCGCCGATCCGGCCGATGCGTTGCGCGCGGGCGTCGGCATCCTGCCCGAAAGCCGCAAGACCGAAGGGCTCATCACCGACTTCTCGATCAGGCAGAACATCTCGATCAACAACCTCGGCAAGTACCGCTCGCTGCGTTTCTTTATCGACCACCGCAGCGAGGCGCGCGCGACCGCCGACATCATGAAGCGCGTCGGCGTGAAGGCGCCGACCATGCACACCGAAGTCGCGACGCTCTCGGGCGGCAATCAGCAGAAGGTCGTGATCGCGCGCTGGCTCAATCACCACACCAACATCCTGATCTTCGACGAACCGACGCGCGGCATCGACGTCGGCGCAAAGGCCGAAATCTATCTGCTGATGCGCGAGCTGACCGCGCGCGGCTACTCGATCATCATGATCTCGTCCGAACTGCCGGAGATCGTCGGCATGTGCGACCGCGTCGCCGTGTTCCGGCAGGGGCGCATCGAAGCCATGCTCGAAGGCGACGCGATCGACTCGAATGCCGTGATGACCTATGCGACCGCCGGTTCGCTTGGAGCTGCTCATGAACACGCCTAATCCTTCCTCTTCGCCCGAGACCTCGACCGTTGCGGGCAATACGCCGGGCGCACCCGCACGCTTCAGCTGGGCCGCGCTGAAACGCTCGACACTGTTCTATCCGTTCGTCGGCCTGCTGGTGGTCTGCATCGTCATGGTGTTCGCGAGCGACAGCTTCCTCTCCGCCGCGAACATCGAGAACGTGCTGCGCCAGGTGTCGATTAACGCGATCATCGCGGTCGGCATGACCTGCGTGATCCTGACGGGCGGCATCGATCTGTCGGTCGGTTCGGTAATGGCGCTCTCCGGCACGCTCGCGGCCGGTCTTATGGTGGCCGGCATGAACGCGGTGGCCGCGCTCGTGGTGGGTCTCGCCGTCGGTCTCGGCTTCGGCGCGGCCAACGGCTTCTTCGTCGCGTTCGCAGGCATGCCGCCGATCATCGTCACGCTCGCGACGATGGGCATCGCGCGCGGCCTCGCGTTGATCTACACGGGCGGCTATCCGATCGACGGCCTGCCCGACTGGGTCAGCTTCTTCGGCAGCGGCAAGATTCTCGGCATCCAGGCGCCGGTCGTCATCATGGCGGTGATCTACGTGATCGCCTGGGTGCTGCTCGAACGCATGCCGTTCGGCCGCTACGTCTATGCGATCGGCGGCAACGAGCAGGCGACGCGGCTCTCGGGCGTGCGCGTCGCGCGCGTCAAGCTGCTCGTCTACACGATCGCCGGCCTGACGTCGGCGTTCGCCTCGATCGTGCTGACCGCGCGTTTGATGAGCGGTCAGCCGAACGCGGGCGTCGGCTTCGAACTCGACGCGATCGCCGCCGTCGTGATGGGCGGCACGTCGATCTCGGGCGGACGCGGCTCGATTATCGGCACGCTGATCGGCGCGCTTTTACTTGGCGTCCTGAACAACGGCCTGAACATGGTCGGCGTGAATCCGTACGTACAGAACGTGATCAAGGGCGGAATCATTCTGCTCGCGATCTATATCAGCCGCGACCGCAGAAAGTAACGCTTCCTTTTCCCCACTTTTTCGCAGGACCATGCAATGACGACTCAATCCGACAAGCCGAACATGACCGCCATCGTCTGTCATGCACCGAAAGACTATCGCGTCGAACAGGTACGGAAGCCGCGTGCTGGCGCGCACGAACTCGTGATTCGCATCGCCGCGTGCGGCATCTGCGCGAGCGACTGCAAGTGCCACTCGGGCGCGAAGATGTTCTGGGGCGGCCCGAGCCCGTGGGTCAAGGCGCCGGTGATTCCGGGTCACGAATTCTTCGGCTATGTCGAAGAACTCGGCGAAGGCGCGGCCGAGCATTTTGGTGTGCAAAAGGGCGAGCGCGTGATCGCCGAGCAGATCGTGCCGTGCGGCAAATGCCGCTATTGCAAATCCGGCCAGTACTGGATGTGCGAAGTACACAACATCTTCGGCTTTCAGCGCGAGGTCGCGGACGGCGGCATGGCCGAGTACATGCGCATTCCGCCGACCGCGATCGTCCACAAGATTCCTGACGGCATCTCGCTCGAAGATGCCGCGATCATCGAGCCGCTGGCCTGCGCGATTCACACGGTGAATCGCGGCGACGTGCAGCTCGACGACGTGGTCGTGATCGCGGGCGCGGGGCCGCTCGGTTTGATGATGACCCAGGTCGCGCATCTGAAGACACCGAAGAAGCTCGTCGTGATCGATCTCGTCGAAGAGCGGCTGGCGTTGGCGCGCGAATACGGCGCGGACGTGACGATCAATCCGAAGAAAGACGACGCGCTCGCGATCATCCATTCGCTCACTGACGGATACGGCTGCGACGTCTATATTGAAACGACCGGCGCGCCGATCGGCGTGAATCAGGGCATGGACCTGATCCGCAAGCTTGGGCGTTTCGTCGAATTTTCGGTGTTCGGCGCCGACACGACACTCGACTGGTCGGTGATCGGCGATCGCAAGGAGCTCGACGTGCGCGGCGCGCATCTCGGGCCGTACTGCTATCCGATCGCGATCGATCTGCTCGCGCGCGGGCTCGTGACGTCGAAGGGCATCGTCACGCATGGCTTCTCGCTCGAAGAATGGGACGAGGCGATCAAGATCGCGAACTCGCTCGATTCGATCAAGGTGCTGCTGAAGCCGCGCGCCTGAGCGTGGCGCGCGGCCCATCAACGGAGACTCTATGAACTACGTCATCGGCGTCGATATCGGCACGCAGAGCACGAAGGCGCTGCTCGTCGACGAGCACGGCGCGATCGTCGCGCAGCATGCGTCGGGCTATCAGCCCGACACGCCGAAACCGTTGTGGGCCGAGCAGTGGCCCGCGGTGTGGCTGAGGGCGGTCGTCGCATGCGTGGCCGCTTGCGTGAGCGAGGCGAAGGCGGCTGGCGTCGCCGCGAGTTCGATCAAGGCGCTGTGCGTGAGCAGCCTGTACGGCGGCTCGGGCATTCCCGTCGACAGCGACATGCGGCCGCTTGCGCCCTGCCTGATCTGGATGGACCGGCGCGCGACCACGCAGGTCGACTGGGTGCGCGAGAACGTCGATCTCGACCGGCTCTACACGATCACCGGCAATGGCGTGGATAGCTACTACGGCTACACGAAGATGCTGTGGCTGCGCGAAAACGAGCCGGACGTATGGGCGCATACGCGCTATTTCCTGCCGCCGAATGCTTACGTGATTTATCTGCTGACCGGCGAGGTCGCGGTCGATCACAGTTCGGCCGGCAATATCGGCGGCGTCTATGACATGGCGCGGCGCGACTGGTCGGACGAAGCGCTCGACATGCTCGGCATTCCCGCGACGATGATGCCGGATCGCCTCGTCGAATCGTCGGACGTGGTGGGCGGACTGCTGTCCCAATGGACCGCGCCGCTCGGGCTCGAAGCGGGCACGCCGATCGTCGCGGGCGGCGTGGATGCGGCCATGGCGACGTTCGCCGCCGGCGTCACGCGCGCGGGGCAGCACGTCGCGATGATCGGCACGAGCATGTGCTGGGGCTATATCAACCAGCAGGTCGACGCGCGGCACGGATTGGTTAGCATGCCGCATGTTTTCAACGGCCAGCAGGATCTCTACGTATTCGGCGGCGCGATCACGGCGGGCGCGTCGGTCGCGTGGTATCGCGAGCAGTTCTGTCACGCGGAGATCGAGGCCGCGCGCGCGACGCCGCATGGCGATCCGCATCGGCTGCTCGAAGACGCGGCCGCGCAGGTGCCGGCCGGCGCCGACGGCGTGCTGTTCCTGCCGTATCTGATGGGCGAGCGCAGCCCGGTGTGGGATGCGAAAGCGAGCGGCGCGTTCGTCGGACTGTCGCTCTTTCATACGCGCGCGCATCTGTATCGCGCGGTGCTCGAAGGCGTGTCGTTCGCGCTGAAGCACAACATCGAGGCGGGACGCAAAGGCGCGCAATCGCTCGACGACAAACTGATCGTGGTCGGCGGCGCCGCGCATTCGGACCTGTGGATGCAGATCATCGCCGACATCACCGGCTATCCGGTCTACACGATCGAGCAGGACGTCGAAGCCGCGATGGGCGCCGCGCGGCTCGCGGCGGTCGCCGTGGGCCTCGTGTCGCGCGAAGCGGCGCAGGGCGGCTGGGTCACGCTGATCGAGCGCGCGCAGCCCGACGCGCGGCGCATGGCGTTATATCAGCAGCGCTTCGGCGTGTACGTGGACCTCTATCCGGCCTTGAAGCCGGTCATGCATCGCTTGCAATCATCATGAACGCTACTTTCGATTTTTCCGGCCGCTCGATTCTCGTGACGGGCGCATCGAGCGGCATCGGCCGCGCCACGGTCGAAGCCTTGTGCGCGAGCGGCGCGTCGGTTGTCGCGGCGGCGCGCAACGTCGGCGAACTCGCGCGGCTTGCCGAGGAAACCGGTTGCGAGCCTCTCGCGCTCGACGTCGGCGACGAAGCCGCGATCGAGGACGCCTTCGCCTCGCTCGAACCGTTCGACGGTCTTGTGAATTGCGCGGGCATCGCGTTGCTCGAACGCGCGGTGGATACTACGGCCGCGAGCTTCGATCGCGTGATGGCGGTTAATACGCGCGGCGCGGTGCTGGTCGCGAAGCACGTCGCGCGCGCGATGCTCGCGGCGCAGCGCGCGGGCAGCATCGTCAACGTATCGAGCCAGGCTGCGCTCGTCGCGCTTGAGGATCATCTGAGCTATTCGGCCTCGAAGGCCGCACTCGATGCGGCGACGCGCGCGCTGTGCGTCGAGCTGGGGCCGAGCGGGATTCGCGTGAACAGCGTGAACCCCACGGTCACGCTGACGCCGATGGCGGTGCTGGCCTGGAGCGATCCCGCCAAACGCGATCTGGCCTTGCAGGCGATCCCGCTGCGGCGCTTTGCCGAATCCGCCGAAGTCGCCGCGCCGATCCTGTTTCTGTTGAGCGAGGCGGCGTCGATGATTAGCGGCGTATGCCTGCCGATCGACGGCGGCTATACGGCGCGGTGAAGGCTGCGCGCAGGGCTTGCCGGAGCCGCCGGAGCGAGCGGTCGGGTTAGAGCATCGTGCGCACGTGCCACAGTTCGGGGAACAGCACGACGTCGAGCATCTTGCGCAGATACGACGCGCCGCTCGTGCCGCCCGTGCCCTGCTTGAAGCCGATGATGCGCTCGACCGTCGTGACGTGCCGGAAGCGCCACTGACGGAACGCGTCTTCGAGATCGACGAGTTCTTCGGCCATCTCGTACAGATCCCAATGCTCGGACGGATTGCGGTAGACCTCGAACCATGCGGCCTCGACCGAGGCATCGTGTGCGGTGGGCTGGGTCCAGTCGCGTTCGAGCCGCGCGGGCGAGATCGCGAAGCCGCGGCGCGCGAGCAGCCGCACGACTTCGTCGTAGAACGACGGCGTTTCGAGCGCGGCCTTCACCTCGGCGTGGATGTCGGGGCGATGCGCGTGCGGCTTCAGCATCTGCTCGTTCTTGTTGCCGAGCAGGAATTCGATCTGCCGGTACTGGTACGACTGGAAGCCCGACGAGCTGCCGAGATAAGGGCGCATGGCCGTGTACTCGGACGGCGTCATCGTCGCGAGAACGTTCCAGGCCTGCACGAGCTGCTCCATGATCCGCGACACGCGCGCGAGCATCTTGAAGGCGGGCGGCAACTCGTCGCGATGCACGGCCTTCAATGCCGCGCGCAGTTCGTAGAGCGCGAGCTTCATCCACAGTTCGCTGGTCTGGTGCTGGATGATGAACAGCATCTCGTTGTGATCCGGCGACAACGGATGCTGCGCGTCGAGCACCTTGCCGAGCGACAGATAGTCGCCGTAGCTCATCGATTCCGAGAAATCGAGCTGCGCGTCGTGCCAGCCAGGGTTGGCGGAATGCGTGGCAGAGGCGGTGGATGTGGTGGCGGTGGTGGATGTGGAAGCCGCCCCCGCCGCAGCGGAGCCCGCCGAACTCGCGGCGGGCGTGCCGGTTGCGCCCGTCTTCCCATGGCCGAACGGACAGCCTTGCGCGGGCGACTCTTCGGGCAAGCCCGGCGTGTGCATGTGATCGGTCATTCCATGATCCTCAAGTAACGGCGCCGCGCGCGGCGAATTCCGGCGCCCGCCAGGTTTCATGCACGAGTATGTCGCGCAGCGTCTCGACGGCGTCCCAGACGTCGACGAAGCGCGTGTACAGCGGCGTGAAGCCGAAGCGCAGCACATACGGCTCGCGATAGTCGCCGATCACGCCGCGCGCGATCAGCGCCTGCATCACCTCATAGCCGTGCGGATGTTCGAAGCTCGCATGCGAGCCGCGCCGCGCGTGTTCGCGCGGCGTGACGAGTTCGAGCGGAAACTCGCCGCAACGGGTCTCCACCAGTTCGATGAACAGATCGGTCAGCGCGAGCGACTTCTTGCGGATCGCCTGCATGTCGGTTTGCAGGAACACGTCGAGTCCGCATTCGACGAGCGCCATCGAGACGATCGGCTGCGTGCCGCACAGATAGCGGCCCACGCCGTCATCCGGCCGATATGTGGGGCTCATCTCGAACGGCGCGCGATGCCCCCACCAGCCCGAGAGCGGCTGCGCGAATGCGTTCTGGTGGCGCTGCGGCACCCACACGAAGGCAGGCGAACCGGGGCCGCCGTTCAGGTACTTGTAGGTGCAGCCGACCGCGTAGTCGGCGCCGACGCCGTTCAGATCGACCGGCACCGCACCCGCCGAATGCGCGAGGTCCCACAGCGCGAGGGCGCCCCGGTCGTGAATCAGTCTCGTCAGCGCGGCCATGTCGTGCATGTAGCCGGTGCGGTAGTTCACGTGAGTAATCATCGCGATCGCGGTGTCGTCGCCGATCGCGGCGGGCAGCTCGGACGGATCGTCGACGAGGCGCAGTTCGTAGCCGCGATCGAGCTGCTCGATGAGCCCCTGCGCGATGTACAGGTCGCTCGGGAAATTCGAGCGCTCGGAGACGATCACGCGGCGCCGCGGATCGCGCGCATCGGCGACCCGCAGCGCGGCCGACAGCAGCTTGAACAGGTTGATCGAAATCGTGTCGGTAACGACCACCTCGTCGCTCGCCGCGCCGATCAGCGGCGCGAGCTTGTTGCCGAGCCGGCGCGGCAGCGCGAACCAGCCGGCGTTGTTCCAGCTGCGGATCAGCCCCTCGGTCCATTGCGCGCCGATCACGGTCTGCGCGTGTTGCGCGGCCGCGGCCGGCGGCACGCCGAGCGAGTTGCCGTCGAGATAGATGGTGGCCGGCGACAGCGCAAACTGGTCGCGCAGCATGGCGAGGGGATCGGCGCTATCGAGCGCCACGGCTTCGTCACGATGGTTCATGGTGGTCCGTTGGTTCCGGGCGGGAGGGTTCGTCGGTTGATAGGTCGTGTAGCTGGCCGTGTAGCCGGTCGTGTCGCGGGTTCGGCGTGCCTCAGCGCGAGCCGGGCAGCGCGCGCAGCACCGCACGCACCGGGCTCGCGTCGAGCGTGGTCAGTTTGAGCGGCAGCGCGATCAGCTCGTAGTCGCCGGGTTCGACCGCGTCGAGCACGATGCCTTCGAGAATCGCCATGCGATGCGCGCGAATCCGCTGGTGCGCGTCCATCGTCTTCGATTCCTGCGGATCGAGCGACGGCGTGTCGATGCCGATCAGCTTGACGCCGCGTGCGGCAAGCAGATCGACGGTATCGGGCGCGACCGCGCAGAACGCGCTGTCCCAGGCGGCGGTCGGCGCGCTTCTGTAAGTGCGCAGTAAGACTCGCGGCGGCAGATCGTCGAGCGAGCCGGCCAGGTGTTGTGGCGTCACAACAGGCGATGCGCCGATGCAATCCATCACTCTGCATAAACCGAGATACGCGTCGAGCGGCACGTTGCCGATCGCGGCGCCCTCGGCGTCGTAGTGCAGCGGCGCGTCGGTGTGGGCGCCGGTGTGCGGCGACAGCGTGAGCCGCGCGACGTTGACGGGCGAGCCCGCTTCCATGCGCCACACACGCTCGATGCCGACCGGCGTGTCGCCCGGCCAGACGGGCGTGGCGGTATCGACGGCGGGGCTGATGTCCCAGAGTGTTGGCATGACCGTTTCTGTGGCGGGTGACGATCTTTAAATGATAGTGGTCAAGCCGCGAAATGTGATTGCGAAAAAATCTCCTTCTTAGCCCTGTCTTGGAACATAATTTGAGTCAAACGGGAAAGGGAGACCGAATATGAACGCGATCTCGCTCGACGCCACCGATTGCCGTATCTTGACGGTGCTTCAGCAGGAAGGACGGATCAGCAATCTCGACCTCGCGGAGCGCATCTCGCTCTCGCCGTCGGCGTGTCTGCGGCGCCTGCGTCTGCTCGAGGAGCAGGGCGTCATCGAACATTACCGGGCGTGCCTGAATCGCGAGGTGCTCGGTTTCGAACTGGAGGCGTTCGTGCAGGTGTCGATGCGCAACGACCAGGAAAACTGGCACGAGCGTTTCGCCGAGGCCGTGCGCGATTGGCCCGAAGTGGTCGGCGCGTTCGTCGTGACGGGCGAGACCCATTACCTGCTGCGGGTGCTCGCGCACAACCTCAAGCACTATTCGGATTTCGTGCTGCAGCGTCTGTACAAGGCGCCGGGCGTGATGGACATCCGCTCGAACATCGTGCTGGAGACGCTCAAGGAAGATTCGGGCGTGCCGGTTTCGCTCGTGAAAAAGAACAGCGGGCATAGCGCTGCGCACAACGAGCGCTGAGCGGGCAGGGGCGCCGCGCGGTGCGCGCGGCGGGACGTTTCAAAGCAATTTGAGGCCGTGGAACTGACCACTCTGGAACACGAGCGGCAGGATTTCGGCGGCGTTTTCGTGCACGCCGCAGCGCTCCACTTCGCCCACGAAAATCACGTGGTCGCCTTCCTCGTAGCGGCTGCGGTTATGGCATTCGAACCAGGCGAGCGCGCCGTCGAGCACCGGCATGCCGCTGTCGCCCGCCGCGTGCGACACGCCTTCGAAGCGGTCGCCCTTCACGGTCGCGAAGCGCTTGCACAGATCGAGCTGCGACGCGGCCAGCACGTTGACCACGTAGTGGCTATTGGCGCGAAACACCGGCATCGAGGCCGAACGCGTCGCGAGACTCCATAGCACGAGCGGCGGATCGAGCGAAACCGAATTGAACGAACTGGCCGTGATGCCGATCAACTGGCCCGACGCGGCGCGCGTCGTGATGACGGTGACGCCGGTCGCAAACTGGCCGAGCGCCTGCTTGAACGCGGCCTGGTCGAAGTTGGGTGGGCTGGCGCGCTTCATTCGGGCAGAACCCCCGGCACGCGCCGTGTGAAAGCCTGACTGACGCGCAGGCCGGTGCGGCTGGAAGCGAATGATTCGAAAGTCATGGTGAAAATCGTCGATTTGCGCCAATTTTAACTGCAATCGCCGCGTGCGCCGTGCCGCGGATGCCGGCGGGTCGTCAAACCGGCGTGTACTCGCGTAAAAATGCGCACCGGGGTTCGTTGCCGGGCATCCTGGCGGGACGATCGTCGGAGCCGTCGAAAAGCTTGTCGTTCGTCAAGGATTGCTGTGAACGTGGCGCAGACTTGTCCCCCTGACGAGCGCCGGCGTTCCTATACTCGATAAATGGCACGATTGCATGGCGGCCGGCGCGGACCGGGTGCGCAAATCAGGCGTGCGAGCGGCGTCGCGCTTCGGCTGGCTTTTACGCGGCGTTTTCGGCCCTATATACCGGACTCGGCGGCGGCGAAAACGCCGGCCACCGGTCCATTTTTCCGTATCTGATCTGGGGTGAACGTTATGAACGAGACGGCAACGCTCGGTGGCGGGTGTTTCTGGTGCCTCGAAGCGGTGTATCTGGGCGTCGAAGGCGTCAACGCGGTCGAGTCGGGCTATGCGGGCGGTCACACGCGCCAGCCGAGCTACGAGCAGGTGTGCGACGGCGAGACCGGCCACGCGGAAGTGGTCAAGGTCGACTTCGATCCCGCGAAGATCAGCTATCGCGAGATTCTCGACATCTTCTTCGCGATCCACGATCCGACGCAGTTGAACCGGCAGGGCAACGACGTCGGCACGCAGTACCGCTCGGCGATCTTCACCCATTCCGATGCGCAGCGCGAAACCGCGCTGCAGGCGATTCGCGAGATCGGCGAGGAGCGCATTTACGACGGCAAGATCGTCACCCAGGTGGTGCCGCTCGACGGCAACTACTGGCCCGCCGAGGCGTATCACCAGAACTATTTCGCGCAGCATCCGAATCAGGGCTATTGCTCGTTCGTGGTGGCGCCGAAGGTCGCGAAATTCCGGCAGAAGTTCGCGCATCGGATCAAGGCGGGGTGATTGGGGGAGCGGAGTCTGGGGCCGTGGTGGGCGTTACGGAGCCGCACGGAGCTTCAGTTCTTCCGTCTGCAGCGCGAATGAACGGAGTTCGTTCACACGGGCCACGGCGGCGGCCCGCGTGAAATCGTTCAGCTCTGTGCGTCGCCGGCTTCGCCTTCGCTTGCGCCCCGTGCGGGTTGCGCCGGCGCTTCGTCTCCATCCACCTCACGCGCCTGCGCGAGACGCGCGCAGGCCTCGACGATCTCCGCCGCCAGCTTCACGCAACTGAGCGGCGCCGATCCTTCCGCCTTGTTATTGACCGCAATCACGACCGGCTGGCCGGCCATCGCATAGCGCGCGGCCAGTTCGGCGAGCGACGCGCGCGTCGCCGGGTCTTCGTCGACGAGCCGGTTGAACGGCTCGTACTTCGCCTTCGCCTGCTCGTATTTGAAGCCGCCATGCAGACTCCAGCGCACGATCAGCGGACCGGCCGGCTCGCCGTCGAGCAGCGCGAGTGCGGCGGCCTGACGCAGTGGGTCGGGCATGCGCGCATGAATGCCGACGCAATAGCGCACGCCCGCCGCCTTCAGCATGCGGATGAAGCGCGGCGTGAGCAGACTCGCGTCGCGAATTTCGACCGCGTAGCAACTGCCGTCGGGCAGTCCCGGCAGCGCGTTGAAAAATTCCGCGAGGCGCTCGATAAATACCGCCGGCTGCGCGAGCATCGAGTCCGGCAGCGGCGAGAACTGGAACACGAGCGCGCCGGCCTTGGCGCCGAGTCCCGCGAGACAGGGCGTGACGAAGTCGTCGATCGCCATCTGTGCGTTCAGGAAGCACGGGTTCAGCGACACCGGCTCGCCGCGCTCGGCACGCACGGTGGCGTCGGTGATCGTCATCGGCGCCTTGACGATGAAGCGGAAGTGCTCAGGTACCTGCTGCGCATAGCGCAGGTATTCGGTGACCGTGAGCGCCTGGTAGAACGAGCGGTCGATGCTGACCGTCTTCAGCAGCGGATGCGCGCCGTAGGCGCTCAAGCCTTCGCGCGAGAGCTTGCTGTTGCTGTAGTCGTCGCCGTAGACGATGCCGCTCCAGCCCGGAAACGACCACGTCGACGTGCCGAGGTGGACTTGCGGCGGCAATTGCGCCGCGAGCGCGAGCAGTTCGGGTGAGGGCGGTGCGGCGAGGACGTCGCGGCTGCGGCGTTTTTTCGGGGTGTCGGCGGGAGCGGGCGGGGTGTTTGAGGTGTCCGGTGCGTCTGCCGTACCAGCCGCGGCGGCCGTGGCGGCGGGGTTGTCGGGCGTGTCGTATTCCCACAGCGAGGCGGCGCTAGCTTGCGCACGCTGGGCGCGCCGGGGTTGGGCGGCGGACACTGCTGGGCTGGCGGGTGCCGCTATGGCTATGGACGAGCCGGCGACGAGTGAGGCGGCATCGGCATCGATGCTGGTGTTGTCGAGCGAGGCTGCGGGCGCGGCATCTTCAGCCGCGGCGGTACGCGTCAGCCTGGCGCCACGCACGCCGCCTTTCTGCACCGGCAATACCGCAGCCTGCGGTTTATCCGCCGGCATTCCGAACAGATCGAACTGCGCGGCTTCGCGAGCCGCATCGTCCGGCTTGCCGTCGTTGCCGCTCAACGGCTTTTCAACTTCGTTCGTCCCGCTCTGGTCCATCAATGTCCGGCCTGCTGTTCAGGTTGCGCCGCGGCGTCTCACTTCACGCTTCATGCCCGCCGCGGCGCCCACCGGTCATGGCCGGGTCACAGCGGTTTTTCGTACATGTAGCGGCGCGACCACGGCAGGTTTTTCGCGCTGCGGCCGGCTTTACGGCACACCACCTGGAAGATCGACACGTCGTCGTTTTCGAATGCATACGCGCAGCCGGCCAGATACACGCGCCAGATGCGGAATTTCTCGTCGTCGACGAGCTTGCGGGCTTCGTCCGCATGCGCTTCGAAATTCTCCGCCCACAGATCGAGCGTGTGCGCATAGTGACGGCGCAGGCTTTCGACGTCAACCGGTTCGAGGCCGCCGCGCTGCATCGATTCGAGCGCGAGGCTGATGTGTGGCAGTTCGCCGTTCGGGAACACGTAGCGGTCGATGAACTCGCCGCCGCCCAGCGAGGTCTCGCCGCTGTCGGCGTCGCTCGACGTGATGCCGTGGTTCATCGCGATGCCGTCGTCGGCCAGCAGGTCGCGCATCTTCTCGAAGTAGCCCGGCAGATTCTTGTGGCCGACGTGCTCGAACATGCCGACGCTCGTGATGCGATCGAACTGCCCCTGGACATCGCGATAGTCCTGCAGGCGAATCTCGATCTGGTTTTCGAGGCCGGCCGCTTTCACGCGTGCGGTGGCGAGGTCGAACTGGTTTTGCGAGAGCGTCACGCCCACGCATTTCGCGCCGAACTTCTGCGCCGCGCGCAGCACGAGCGCGCCCCAGCCGCAGCCGATATCGAGCAGACGCTGGCCGGGCTGCAACTGGATTTTGGTCAGAATGTGATCTATTTTCTTCAGCTGCGCGGTCGCGAGGTCTTCGGTGCCGGTCTCGAAGTACGCGCACGAGTAGACCATGTTCTCGTCGAGCCACAGCTTGTAGAACTCGTTCGAGACGTCGTAGTGATACTGGATCGCTTTCCTGTCCGACGCCTTCGAGTGATTGAAGTAGCGCCGCGCGCGCGCGAGCTTGCTCGCATTGGTGACGGTGCTGCGCGCGAGTTCATAGCCGATATTGATGATGTCCGACAGCTTGCCCTCGATGTCGATCTTGCCCTTCACGTACGCCTCGCCGAGATTGTCGAGGCTCGGTTCGAGCAGATAGGGCAGCGCGGTCGCGCTCTTGACGTGCAGCGTGACCTGGGGCGCGGCGAACCGCCCGAAGTCATGCTGCTGACCGTCCCACAGCACGAGGCGTGCAGGCAGATTCGCTTTGGTTTTGACGTCTTCAACCCACTGCGCCAGCTTTTTCTCCCAGAACATGTGATCTCTCCGTGTTCGTTGATTTAAAGCAAAGCTTGTGTGGATCGCGATAGGGCGCGGCGCATTCCGCGGGCCGCGCAACGCAATCCGGCCGGCGCGCGTCGCCACGCAAGCGGCGCCGCCGGCATCATTCGTCGGATCAGGGCGACAGGCGGGCGATCTGCCAGCTACCGCTTGCGTCCGCGCGCGTATAGAGCAGACGATCGTGCAGACGCGAAGGCCGCCCCTGCCAGAATTCGATCGCCTCGGGCACCAGACGGTACCCACCCCAGTGCGGCGGCCGCGGAGGATTGTCGCCATATTGCAGGCTGATTTCGCGTTCACGTACTTCGAGCTGCGAACGGCTTTCAATCACCTGACTCTGATTCGAGGCCCACGCGCCGATGCGCGAGCCGAGCGGACGCGACGCGAAATAGGCGTCGCTGTCTGCCGCGTCCGTTTTGACGACGCGGCCCTCGATGCGCACCTGGCGCTCGAGTTCGATCCAGTGAAACAGCAGGCTCGCGTAAGGGTTCGCGCTCAGCTCGCGGCCCTTGCGGCTCTCGTAATTGGTGAAGAACACGAAGCCTCGCTCGTCGACACCCTTGATCAGCACGATGCGTGCCGATGGCCGGCCGCGCGGGTCGACCGTTGCCAGCGTCATGGCATTCGGCTCGGGCAGTTGGGCGTCGATCGCCTGCTGGAACCACGCGTCGAATTGACGGAACGGATCGTGGTCGACGTCGGCGACGTCCAGAGAGCCCAGCGAATAATTTTTTCGAAGCTCGGCGAGTGAGATCATGTTCTTATGCGAACGCTTACAGTCAGGCAAGTATAGCTAAGGCGCCAATTTTTTGCGCGCGAGCGGACGAGCGTGTCAGACGCCGCATGCCCTGCCTGCGCGAGCGGTCGCGCGAGGCGCGGGCAGGCCGTGTTTCGTTGCTCGCGTGACCTCTTCGTATGACCCTTTCGTATAACCCCTTCGCATGACCCGTTCGGGGAGCGGGACGTCACGCGAAACTTCGGGCAAGGCGTTGAGGCAAAATACGGGCTGCGCGCGCGTCGGCTTCACGAACGCGAAGCCGCTTTCCGTTCCGCCTGTGTATGCCTTGTATTCGAGCCCCGTCATCATGTTCAGCACCACCGCGCAATCCGATCTTACTACCAGCCTCGATGCGAATGAAACCGCCGACCGCGCGCGCCGCTTCGGCGGCATCGCGCGTCTGTACGGCGCCGACGCGCTCGCCGCGTTCGAGGGCGCCCACGTCGCGGTGATCGGCATCGGCGGCGTGGGTTCGTGGGTTGCCGAGGCGCTGGCGCGCAGCGCGCTCGGCACGCTGACGCTGATCGATCTCGACAACGTCGCCGAGAGCAACACGAACCGGCAGATCCATGCGCTCGACGGCAACTACGGCAAACCGAAGGTCGAGGCGATGGCCGAGCGCATCGCGGCGATCAATCCGTATTGCGACGTGCGGCTCGTCGAAGACTTCGTGGAGCCAGACAACTTCGCGGCGACGCTCGGCGGCGGCTTCGACTACGTGATCGACGCGATCGACAGCGTGCGCACGAAGACCGCGCTGATCGCGTGGTGCGTCGAGCGCCAGCAGGCGTTGATTACGGTCGGCGGCGCGGGCGGCCAGCTCGATCCGACGCGTATTCGCATCGACGATCTCGCGCTGACGATCCAGGACCCGTTGCTGTCGAAGGTGCGCGGCCAGTTGCGCAAACAGCATGGCTTTCCGCGCGGGCCGAAGGCGAAGTTCAAGGTGAGCGCGGTGTATTCGGACGAGCCGCTGATCTATCCGGAAGCGGCCGTTTGCGATATCGACGAGGAAGCCGGGCACGTGAGCACGTCGCCGGGTCACACGGGGCCGGTCGGTCTGAATTGCGCGGGGTTTGGGTCGAGCGTGTGCGTGACCGCGAGCTTCGGGTTTGCGGCGGCGGCGCATGTGCTGCGCGAGTTGGCGAAGCAGGCGAGGGCGCGGGCGGCTATTTGAGCGCTGCGGTTTGATGGAA
Source organism: Paraburkholderia sp. Ac-20336 (assembly GCF_017105025.1). NCBI lineage: Bacteria > Pseudomonadati > Pseudomonadota > Betaproteobacteria > Burkholderiales > Burkholderiaceae > Paraburkholderia > Paraburkholderia sp. Ac-20336. Next base: position 21,719 of record NZ_JAAGPS010000058.1, read on the forward strand.
AGCGATGAAGGCCGATGCAGTACGGACCGGCGCGGTTGCGGCGTTCACCGCAACCGCGCCGGTCATCGGGCACTCGTCAGTCGCGCGCTAATCAGTACAACGACGCGCTGAGCTTGCGCCGCCATTGCGACACCAGCTCCGGCTGATGCGCGGCCAGATCGAATACCGACAGCATCGTCTTGCGGCCGACGTCGTCGCGGAACGTGCGGTCGCGCTGCACGATCGCGAGCAGATGTTCGAGCGCCTGCGCGTATTTGCGGTGCGCGATAAACGCATTCGCGAGATCGAAGCGCGCTTCGAGATCGTCGGGATTGCCGGCGACGCGCGCTTCGAGCGCATCGGTGGGCGGCAGGTCCGCGGCGGCATCGACCGCGTCGAGCCGCGTCTTGATCGCGTTGAAGCGCGCGTCGATGCCCTGGGTCGTTTTCGGCGACAGCAGATCGACTTCGTTGCGCGCTTCGTCGATGCGGTTGTCTTCGAGCAGCAGCTCGATGCGGTCCATGCGCGCGTCGTCGAAACCGGGGTCGTACGCGAGCGCCGCTTGCAGCAGATCGTAGGCGTCTTCGCGGCGGCCTTCGGCGAGTGCGCTCTGCGCTTCGATGCGCGCGGCCGGCGCGCCTTGCGGCACGAGCCGCTCGATGAACTCGCGCAACTGTCCTTCCGGCAGCACGCCGACGAACTGATCGACCGGCTGGCCGTCGGCGAATGCGATCACGTGCGGAATGCTGCGCACCTGGAAGTGCGCGGCCAGTTCGTGGTTCTCGTCCACGTTGACCTTCACGAGCTTCCATTTGCCGGCTGCCTCGGCTTCGAGCTTTTCCAGTAGCGGGCCGAGACTCTTGCAGGGGCCGCACCACGGCGCCCAGAAATCGACCAGCACGGGGGCCAGGGTCGACGCTGCGAGAACGTCCTGTTCGAAAGTGGCGAGAGTGGTGTCCATTGCGTCCTCGTCGATAAAAACGGTTTGTGGCTAGGTGGGGCCGATGCGGGCGAATTCAATGCGGGCCTGCATGGCGACGACGCGCCACGCGAGACTGTGCAGGTTTGCGCGGGCTAGTGGTGTGTGCAGGGCGCCTGCCGGTGCCGCGCTGTGGCCCGCGCGCATGGGTGCATTGGCGCATCGGCCTATCGGTGTATCGGCGCCCCGCCCTGTTTCACTTATGCGCCGGCAGCGGAATCCATTCGGTTTCGCCGGGCACCTGGCCCATTTCCTGATTCGTCCACGCGAGCTTGGCGGCCTCGATCTTCTCTCGCGAACTCGCGACGAAATTCCACTCGATAAAGCGTTCGCCTTCGAGCTTCTCGCCGCCGAGCAGCATTACGCGCGCGCCGTGCGTGCTCGCGAGCGTGACCGTTTCATCGAGCGCGAGCACCGCCATCTGGCCCACTTCGAGCGGCGTGCCGTCGATTTCGAGGTCGCCTTCGACCAGATACACGCCGCGCTCCTCGTGCTCGGGTTCGAGCGCGAACGCGCTGCCCGGCGTGAAGTCGGCGGCCACGTACAGCGTGCCCGAGAACGTCGCGACCGGCGAGACCGCGCCGAACGCGTTGCCCGCGATCACGCGCAGCGTCACGCCGTTGCGCTCGACGACCGGCAGCGTCGCGGCCGCGTGGTGCGCGAACGACGGCTCGATCTCTTCGTCCGCGAGCGGCAGCGCGACCCAGGTCTGGATGCCGTGCATCGTCTGGCCGCGCGCGCGGTCTTCGGCCGGCGTGCGCTCCGAGTGGACGATGCCGCGGCCCGCCGTCATCCAGTTGACGTCGCCGGGCACGATCTTCTGCTCGGAGCCGAGGCTGTCGCGATGCATGATCGCGCCGTCGAACAGATAGGTGACGGTCGCGAGACCGATATGCGGATGCGGGCGTATGTCGAGACCGCTGCCGGGTTCGAGGGTCGCGGGACCCATGTGATCGAAGAAGATGAACGGGCCGACGAGGCGCGCCGCCATCGCCGGCAGCACGCGCCGCACGGCCAGATTGCCGATGTCGCGCAAATGCGGTTTGAGGATGGCTTTGATCGAGGAAGTCATGAGCGGTCTCGGCGCAGGAGTGGAAGAAGGGGTTGAACCGACGATTCTACTGCGCGCCGCGCATGGCCGACATGACGACGCGCGGCGCGCCGTCACGCATGCGGGCGAGGCGCGCGATCCCGCCGCGCGGTGCGGTGCGGCTCCGCTAAACTGCCGGATCGAACCATCATATTGGAGACGCGGATGTCGCCTAGGGACTTGCTGCTTGCGCTGATCGTCGTGATCGCATGGGGCGTCAATTTCGTCGTCATCAAGGTGGGCCTGCATGGCGTGCCGCCGATGCTGCTCGGCGCGCTGCGCTTCACGCTTGCGGCGGTGCCGGCGGTGTTTTTCGTCAGGCGGCCGCAGATGCCGTGGCGCTGGCTGTTCGCCTACGGCGCGACGATCTCGTTCGGGCAGTTTGCGTTCCTGTTCTCGGCGATGTATGTCGGCATGCCGGCCGGGCTCGCCTCGCTGGTGCTGCAGGCGCAGGCGTTCTTCACGCTGATCTTCGCGGCGCTGTTTCTGCACGAACGCCTGCGTCTGCCGAACGTCGCGGGCCTGCTGATCGCGGCTGCGGGTCTCGCGGTCATCGGCCTGCAAGGCGGGCACGCGATGTCGCTCGCCGGTTTCGTGCTGACGCTGTGCGCGGCGGGCATGTGGGCGCTCGGCAACATCGTCACGAAGAAGGTCGGCAAGGTCGATCTGGTCGGGCTCGTCGTGTGGGGCAGCCTGATTCCGCCGCTGCCGTTTTTCGCGGCCTCGTTCGTGTTCGAGGGGCCGCGCGAAATCGCCGCCGCGCTGAGCGGCATCAGCGCGTTGTCGATCTTCGCGATCGTCTATCTCGCGTTTATCGCGACGTTGATCGGCTACGGGTTGTGGAGCCGCCTGCTGTCGCGCTATCCCGCGAGCCAGGTCGCGCCTTTTTCGCTGCTGGTGCCGATCGTCGGGCTGGCCTCGGCGTCGTTGCTGCTTGGCGAGCAACTCTCGGCGATCCAGGTGGCCGGCGCGCTGCTCGTGATGGCGGGGCTCGCGGTGAACGTGTTCGGCGGCTGGGTCGCGCAGCGCCTGATGCCGGCGCGGTGAGTGTCGGTGCGAGCGGTATGGCGTGGCGCAGGCGGCGCACCGCGGTTTTCGGGCGAGCAATAAAAAACGGCCTTATGGCCGTTTTTTATTGCATCGTGCGTGACACCGGATAGCACGCCCTCGCGCGCATCGTTACGTCATGCGACTCTTGGCGAGCGGCGGATTCGCCGCGAAATAGCGCTTGATGCCGCTCAGGATCGCGTTGGCCATCCTGTCGCGATAGGCGTCGTCGTTCAGGCGCCGCTCTTCGTCCGGGTTGCTGATGAACGCGGTCTCGACGAGGATCGACGGAATGTCCGGCGCCTTCAGCACCGCGAAGCCGGCCTGCTCGACCGAGCCCTTGTGCAGCTTGTTGATGTCGCCGATTTCCTTCAGCACGAAATTGCCGTAGCGCATCGAGTCGCGAATCTGCGCGGTGGTCGACATATCGAACAGCGCGCGGTTCACGGTCGCATCGGCCGATTTGACGTTGATGCCGCCGATCGAGTCCGACGAGTTTTCCTTGTTCGCCATCCAGCGCGCGGCCGCGCTCGACGCGCCATGCTCCGATAGCGCGAATACCGACGAGCCCTTCGCCTCGGGCGTCGTGAACGCATCGGCGTGGATCGACACGAACAGGTCCGCGCCGACGCGGCGCGCCTTCTGCACACGTACGTTGAGCGGCACGAAGAAGTCGGCGTCGCGCGTCATCATCGAGCGCATGTTCGGCTGCGCGTCGATCTTTGCGCGCAGCTTCTTCGCGATGTCGAGCGCGATGTGCTTCTCGTACGTGCCCGCGCCGCCGATCGCGCCAGGGTCCTCGCCGCCGTGACCCGGGTCGATCGCGACCGTGAGCAGGCGCACGGTGTTGCTGCGGCCCGATTTCGGCGTGCTGAACGCGTAGGTGTCGTCGCTGCCGCCAAGGGTGTCGTTATCGTTGTCGAGGCCGTGGGCGGCGCTGCTGCCGTTGGTGTTGCCCCCCTTGTTGCGGGCGATCACGGTGGGCGGTGCGGAAGGCGCGGCCGGCGTCGCCTGCCGGCCGGCGATGACGGGCGCGGACGGCGGCGTCGCGCCATGCGCGGGCGGATGCGGCACGCCAGCGGCGCCATTGCCGGCGCTTGTGCCCGCGCCGCCGTTCTGCGCATAGCGCTCGAAGAACGCCTCGCTGTTGTCGGCGGGCGGCGTGGTGCCGGGCCCGGCGAGCGCTGCGGGCGGTGCGCTGTTTTCCTCGTTGAGGGCCTGCTGCTTGCGCTCGGTCTGCGCGAGCAGGTCCATCAGCGGATCGGGCGCGACGGCCGGATACAGATCGAACACGAGCCGGTACTTGTACGCGCCGACCGGTTGCAGGGTGAACACCTGCGGCTTCACCGAACCCTTCAGATCGAACACCATACGCACGACGTGCGGCTGATATTGCCCGACCCGCACCGACGAAATTTGCGGATCGTTCGGTGTGATCTTGGAGACGAGGTCCTTGAGCGCCTGATCGAGATCGAGACCGCTTAGATCGACGACGAGCCGGTCCGGTCCCTGCAGCAGTTGCTGCGTGTTCTGCAGCGGCTGATCGGATTCGATCGTCACGCGCGTGTAGTCGCGCGCGGGCCATACGCGCACGCCGAGCACCGAGCTCGCGAAGGCGAGACGCGGCGCGACGAGGCCGAGCACCAGCGTGGACGCGCCTGCCCGCAGAATCTGCCGGCGCCGCCAGTTATGCGTGGCGCCCGCGGCGGATTCGATCGAGTGGAACGGTTTGATCAACATCTTTCGAGACATGCCTTTCCTGATTCGCTATATGCCCGTGCGACGAGTACGCGTGCGTCTCCGTCACCGTCGAGCGCAAGCGAGAAGACGAGATCCGGGATGCCGAGCAGCGGGCCCGCGCGTTGCGGCCATTCGACGAGGCAGACCGCGCCGCTGTCGAAATATTCGCGAAAGCCTGCATCGGCCCATTCGGCCGGATCGCTGAATCTGTACAGATCGAAGTGATAGAGCGCGAGTTCCCCATGAGTTCGTTCGAGCACATAGGGTTCGACGAGCGTGTAGGTGGGGCTGCGCACGCGGCCGGTGTGGCCGAGGCCGCGCAAGGTCGCGCGCACGAGCGTGGTTTTGCCGGCGCCGAGATCGCCGATGAGCTGCACCTGCAGACCGTGGAATGCCTGGCTGCTTGCCGCGTTGTTTGCCGCTTCGGGCTGCCGTGCCGACAGCGGTGCCTGCTGCACCCGCCGTTGCGCCTGCTGTTGCGTCGCCTCGCGCACGCCTTCGATGGCCCGCGCGAAACGCTCGCCGAACGCATGCGTGGCGGCTTCGTCCGCGAGCGCGAAGGCGCGTTCGAGCAGGACGGGAGCGGATGGCAGGTGCGCGTGATCGGGATTGGCAGGCATTCTCGTAAAATGGCGTGATGAACCGAAGTTCGACGTCCCCTGTTTCATGCGAGCCCGCATCGGTCGATGCCGGGCCGGCCGCGCATGCTCTCGATGCGGCGGCGCTGCATGCGCTCGCGTTCGACATCAAGACGTGGGGCCACGAGCTTGGTTTCGGGGCGATCGGCATCAGCGACACCGATCTTTCCGCCGCTGAAGCGCCGCTTGCAGCGTGGCTGGAAGCAGGGTGCCACGGCGAGATGGATTATATGGCGAAACACGGCATGAAACGCGCGAGGCCGGCCGAGCTTGTGGCCGGAACGCGACGTGTGATTACCGCGCGCATCGCTTATCTGCCCGCCTCGACGCTCAGTGGCGAGGCCTCTGAAAGTGCGCTGGAAGGTGTGTCGGAAGGTGCGCGCGGGAGTGCGCATGAACACGCTTCCGAAAGCTCGCCGCAAGACGCCGTGCGCCCGCGCAACTGGCGCGCGGCCGAGCATGCGCGGCTCGCGGACCCGTCGGCGGCGGTGGTGTCGGTCTATGCGCGCGGCCGCGACTATCACAAGGTGATGCGTCAACGGCTGCAACAATTGGCCGATAGAATCGAAGCGGCGATCGGGCCGTTCGGCTATCGCGTGTTCACCGATTCGGCGCCGGTGCTCGAAGTCGAGCTGGCGCAGAAGGCGGGCATTGGCTGGCGCGGCAAGCATACGTTGCTGTTGCAACGTGACGCGGGCTCGCTGTTTTTTCTCGGCGAAATCTACGTCGACGTCGCGCTGCCGACCGATGCCGAAACCTCGCCCGAGGTCGCGCCCGAAACGCCGGGCTCGCATTGCGGCAGTTGCTCGCGTTGCCTCGATGCGTGCCCGACCGGCGCGATCGTCGCGCCTTACAAGGTCGATGCGCGCCGCTGCATCTCGTATCTGACGATCGAACTGAAGGGCCGGATTCCCCTCGACCTGCGTCCGCTGATCGGCAATCGTGTCTATGGCTGCGACGATTGCCAGCTCGTGTGTCCGTGGAACAAGTTCGCGCAGGCCGCACCGGTCGCCGATTTCGACGTGCGGCACGGGCTCGATCGCGCGTCGCTCGCCGAGCTGTTCGCATGGAGCGCGGACGAATTCGATACGCGCATGCAGGGCAGTGCGATTCGCCGCATCGGCTACGAGAGCTGGCTGCGCAATCTCGCGGTGGGGATGGGCAACGCGTTGCGCGCGGCGCCGCAGAGTCTCGGCGAAAAGGCGCGCGCGGAGATCGTCGCGGCATTGCGGGCGCGTGCCGGCGATCCTTCCGACATCGTGCGCGAGCACGTGGAGTGGGCGCTCGAAGCGGCGTAGAGTAGCTGCAATTCGGTAGCTGTAATTCGGCAGCCGCAATTCGCGGCGGCGGGGCGCTGTGCGGGTTTTTCATTTGCGCTCGCCGCTCAAGTTTTGAGCACGTTCTAGACGCTATTCTAGACAATGTCTAGAACTTTGCTCCCCCACGGAAGATCCAGATCGATGCTCGACGTCTCTGGAATCGCCTCCTTGATGTAGATCTCCGTCGTCTGCGCGCTCGTGTGCGCGAGGCGCGTCTGGATCGCTTCGCGGTGCTCGCCGCGTTTCGCCGCGTCGGTCGCGCCGATGGCCCGGATGTCCTTGAACTGCACGTCGAGCGTCACTTCGGCCTGCGCCTTCGCGCGGCGCCACATCGAATTCAATCCGCTCCTGGTGTACGGCGTGCCAACGCTGCGGCGGCGCAGGCAGGGAAACAGGCGATGGCTAATCGCGCGAAGGCTGACAAGGAGGCGGCCGCGCTCGCGCCCGGTGAGCTCGGCCGAGCTCGACAAGCTCGGCGCGCTCAGAAAGGACCAGCAATCATGAAAATCGTACGGGTGCTTCTCGCGGCGGTTCTGTCAGGGTGCGCTATCCAGCAGCCTGTTCAGCTACCGTCGGCGCCGATCGTTCCAACGAAAATCGTCGACAAAGGTTGCGAGTGGGTGAAGTTCATCACGGCAAGTGCTGACGATACGGAGGCGACGAAACGGCAGATCATCGCCCACGATCAAGCCTTCGTCGCGAACTGTCCTGATGCAGCTCCCGGCTCAGATTAACTGCGACTGAGCTTGCAATCCACCGACACCGGCGCAACCAGCCGATTGCAAGCTCCTACAGTGAGTCGTCAAGCCTTTGTCGGTATCGGGCGATGTACCGGCGGTAGATCAGGATAGCAGCCACGAACGCAAACACGGTGCCAGCTGATGAAATGAAGAATGCCAGATCAACTTCGTCAGATGCGGTTTTGCACTTGAATTTCAGAAGCAGGAAGTTCCAGACCGGATTTGAAAAATTCAAGGGGGTGTCTGGATGTGTGGCCCACCAGTATGCGTTGGCGAAAATGGCAACCACCAGACATGCAGCAATCGCTATGCAAACCAGAACCCTTTTCATTTCACGGTCAGCTCCCCGTACGCTTTGAGCTGCGACCCAGGAACAGCCAGCTTGGGTGTATCAGTGAGAATTGCACGGATCCGATGCCAGTCACCAAGATTCTCAATCGTCACGCAACCTTCGCTTTTTCCTACTCGGCCTTTGGGGTGCAGTCTGAAATTACCACGCAGGATACCGTCGCAAATAACGTGGTCATCATCAATACTCCCATCGATCGCATAAAGGGAAAACCACTCACTCTTGTTATTGCCATTCAGGTTTAACCAGTCCATCAGAGGGCCTACTGTCCCGCCTGACTTTCTATCAAAAATATAGTATCTGCCGACGGGAATTGCGCCATAGTTCGGTGTGCATGACAGGGATGCTTCATTGATATGACTGCCTTGGCCCGAAAAAGCATCAAATTTCAGGGCGCCAATCTCGAACTTACTCATTGGCTTACCGCTCAATCTAAAGGTGCATTGAAGCATGGGCTCTCCGAATCGACTATTCAGCGGAAAATCTGAATAATCATGTTATGTAGGAGGGCGCATGATCGTCCACATCTATCTGCGGGGCTTGCAATCGGCTGGTCGCAAATAATGTGAGCCGGTGTCGATGGATTGCAGGCCGACGTGGATGATTGCAAGCTCACAGGATCACCCGCACTGGGGGTTGCGATACGTTGCAACATCGTGGACAACTGTCAACGAAGGCTGCGGGAGGTCAGTTGGTGTTAGCCAATATGCATCACGTGGCTAGTGGAAGAGGTATACCCGCATCGAGCACGAGGACGGTACGGCCCTCCATATCAGGGAACACGAGGACGAAACCGTTCAGGTGTTTATCGGAAATACCGTTGGTTATTCTACCGGCGCGGGTTTCTAGCAATTTCAGAATCGGTACACGTTTGCTGCGGCTTATGAGCTGAGTGACCAACCGCCGTAGCCAGTGCCAAATCGCGAGAGCCCTTATTTAAGCGTCCAGCCAGCACGCCCGCTGTAGTGGCGCAGGAGTGCTCTCAATGGCGGAAAAGTGTCTAGAACCAACGGCGTATACTCTAGCGTAACGCGGTTTTCAGTCGCTTAAAAAATAGGCGGATTCTAGACGGGGTTTGCCGACCACCTTTTCCAGCAAAGCTTTGCTGGGAGTGCATTCCGGCATGGGGTGCAGGTCCGCTACATGGCGGACGCGCCATGCAAACCCGTGGCGCGGGCGTGCTGCTTGCGCCGTGCCGCGCGTCATGCAATCCTTCAGGCCGCGCGAATGAGGAGCAGGCAATCATGTTCAACGCAGTGATCGATGCGCCGTTCGGCAAGGTTGGCATCCGTCTCGAAGGCGAGGCCGTGCGCGAGATCGTCTATCTGCCGCAGTCGACGCGCAATATCGCGCCCGATACGCCGCTCGCGCGCGAGGCCGCCGCGCAGATCGAGCGTTACTTCGAGCAGGCATCCGCGCCGTTCGAGTTGCCGCTCGCCGCATGCGGCAGCGCGTTCCAGCGGCGCGTGTGGCAGGCGATCAGCGAGATTCCGCCCGGCGTCGTGCTGACCTATGGACAGCTCGCCAAACAGTTGGGTAGCGTGCCGCGCGCGGTCGGCCAGGCGTGCGGCTCGAATTTCTTTCCGATCGTGATTCCGTGTCACCGCGTCGTGAGTGCGAGCGGGATCGGCGGATTCGCGCATCATGCGGGCGACGGTTTCTTTCGCAACGTGAAGCGCTGGCTGCTCGCGCATGAGGGTGTTCCGTACGCATGAGCATGACCGATACCGACATTTCCACCGATATCGCGGCGGTCGCACCGGCCGCCGCGCATACCGGCGACGCGGCGAACGCGTCGCCGCTGCTCGTCACGAGCGGCGCGTCGATCGACGCATTCTGCGACGCGCTGTGGCTCGAACATGGCCTGTCGCGCAACACGCTCGACGCGTATCGCCGCGATCTGCGGCTCTTCTGCGAATGGCTCGCGCACGCGCGCAACGCGTCGCTCGATACCGCGAGCGAGGCCGACCTGACCGCCTACAGCGCGGTGAGGCAGAAGGACAAGGCGACCTCGGCGAACCGGCGGCTCTCGGTGTTTCGCCGCTATTACGCGTGGGCGGTGCGCGAGCATCGCGCGGCCGTCGATCCGACGCTGCGCATCCGCTCGGCGAAACAGCCGCCGCGTTTTCCGTCCACGCTGAGCGAGGCGCAGGTCGAAGCACTGCTCGGCGCGCCCGATATCGACACGTCGCTCGGCTTGCGCGATCGCACGATGCTCGAACTGATGTACGCGAGCGGCCTGCGCGTCACCGAGCTCGTCACGCTGAAGAGCGTGGAAGTGAGCCTGAACGATGGCGTCGTGCGCGTGACCGGCAAGGGCTCGAAAGAGCGCCTGATTCCGTTCGGCGAAGAGGCGCACGCGTGGATCGCGCGTTATCTGCGCGACGCGCGCCCGGCGCTGCTCGGCGCGCGCGCGGCGGACGCGCTGTTCGTCACGACGCGCGCGGAAGGCATGACACGCCAGCAGTTCTGGAACATCATCAAGCGGCACGCGCAGGCGGCCGGCGTGCATGCGCCGTTGTCGCCGCATACGCTGCGGCACGCGTTCGCGACGCATCTGCTCAATCACGGCGCGGATTTGCGCGTCGTGCAACTGCTGCTCGGCCATACCGATATCTCGACCACGCAGATCTACACGCACGTCGCGCGCGAGCGGTTGAAGTCGCTGCATGCGCAGCATCATCCGCGCGGGTGAGGTTTGGCGATCGCGGTGGTAGGGTCGCGAGTCGCGCGCGGCGGCAAGCGCCGGAATTTCGCTGATGCGCGCGGGCAGGGCGGCGAGCAACGCGGCAATGTCGATCGTGGAACGGATGGATGAAACCGGATTCAACGCTGTCTCCTCACGCCAGCCTGATTCCGAACGATCGTGCCACAGCCGCTGGACCCACACAATTGGCCGTTCGGCAAATAGCCGTCGTGCGGACTCGCCATTACAATGCGCCGATGAGCAAATCCAGACACGTCTCCGAAACGCCGGCCACACAACTGTTGCGCCGCCACGGCGTCACCTTCGGCGAGCATCCTTACGACTATGTCGAGCACGGCGGCACCGGCGAATCGGCGCGCCAGCTCGGCGTGGACGAGCATCATGTCGTGAAGACGCTCGTGATGGAAGACGAGCACGCGAAGCCGCTGATCGTGCTGATGCACGGCGATCGCACCGTGAGCACGAAGAACCTCGCGCGGCAGATCGGCGCGAAGCGCGTCGAGCCGTGCAAGCCCGACGTCGCGAACCGGCATTCGGGTTATCTGATCGGCGGCACGTCGCCGTTCGGCACGCGCAAGCCGATGCCGGTGTACGTCGAGTCGAGCATTCTCGAGATGGACCGGATCTGGCTGAACGGCGGGCGGCGCGGCTTTCTCGTCAGCATCGAGCCGAAGGTGCTCACCGAATTGCTGGCGGCGCAGCCGGTGCAGTGCGCGAGTGTCGACTGATTTTTCAGGCGACGCCGGCCTGAATGTTGGCCGGACTGTTTTTCGCGCGGACGCGTTCGGTAGAATGTGCGCCGCCCTGTTTCGACGGGCATGCCCTGATGCGGTTGGGGTGTCGAGTGTCAGACCGCGATCCTTATAAGAGTCCCAGATGCAAAATGTGATCGTTGCTGTCGTTGCCTATCTGATCGGTTCGCTGTCGTTCGCTGTGATCGTGAGCGCCGCGATGGGTCTCGACGACCCGCGTTCGTACGGCTCGGGCAACCCCGGCGCCACCAACGTGCTGCGCAGCGGCAGCAAGAAGGCGGCGATTCTCACGCTGATCGGCGATGCGTTCAAGGGCTGGCTGCCGGTCTGGTTCGTCGTGCATGTCGGCTCGCGTTACGGGCTCGACGACAAGTCGGTGGCAATTGCGTCGCTCGCCGTGTTTCTCGGGCACCTGTATCCGGTTTTCTTCCGCTTCAAGGGCGGCAAGGGCGTGGCGACCGCGGCCGGCGTGCTGCTCGCGATCAACCCGACGCTCGGCGTCGCCACGCTGCTGACCTGGCTGATCGTCGCGTTCTTCACGCGCTATTCGTCGCTCGCGGCGCTGTGCTCGGCGGTGTTCGCGCCGCTCTTCTACGTGTTCCTGTTCGGGCCGCGCATCGTCGCGCTGGCGGTGCTCGTGATGAGCGCGCTGCTCGTCTGGCGCCATCGAGGCAATATCGCGAAGCTGATGCGCGGGCAGGAGAGCCGGATCGGCGACAAGAAGAAGGCGGCGAGCCCGGCGGCGGGGAACGATCTTTGAGGCGGGGTTGAGTGGCCGTGGCGGTTTGACGTCCGCTTTGGCGCGCAAGCCGTCGCGGATGCAAGGTTTGCCGATGTTTCCGATACCGCGGCGGCGGCCGTCCGGGCGCTGGCGCGAGGCTTGCCGCCAGCCCCGCCAAACCTCGCCGCCTAGTCGCCTAGTCGCGGAAATTGTTGAAGTCGAGCGGCGTGTCGGTCACGTCCTTGCGCAGCAGCGCGATCACGCTTTGTAGATCGTCGCGCTTGCCGCCGGTCACGCGCACCGCGTCGCCCTGAATGCTCGCCTGCACCTTGATCTTGCTGTCCTTCACGATGCGCACGATTTTCTTCGACAGATCGCCGGACACGCCCTTCTTGATCTTGATGACCTGCTTGACCTTGTCGCCGCCGATCTTCTCGATCTTGCCGTAGTCGAGAAAGCGCACGTCGACATTGCGCTTGGCCATTTTCGACAGCAGCACGTCTTTCACCTGGCCGAGCTTGAAGTCGTCGTCGGCGAAGGCGGTGAGTTCGTTTTCCTTGTGCTCGACGCGCGCGTCGGAGCCCTTGAAGTCGAAGCGCGTGGAAATTTCCTTGTTGGACTGTTCGATCGCGTTCTTGACTTCGATCATGTTCGCTTCGCAGACGACGTCAAACGATGGCATTGCATTCTCCCAATAGTGCGGCGGTGCGCGACGCGGCCGGTCGGCTGCTCGCGGGGCACTCGCTATAATCACGGACCGGACGTCATTTTACCGACGCCGCTCCCTTTTGCCCAAGGCCGCCGCGCGGTGTCGCGAGAGCGGCCGATCCGGCGCCGGACGGCGCTACTTTGTCGCCAGTCGACGTTTCCCCTGATTTTCGCTCCGATGTCCCGATCCGATTCCGCCGCCGGTTCCGTAGCTGCTTCTGCCGCCGTTTCTGTGGCGGCATCCGCCGATGCCGTTGCCGATTCCGCCGCGCTTCTCGCCGACTATTCGCTGAAGGCGCACAACACGTTCGGCTTCGACGTGCGTGCGCGGTTTGCCTGCGTGATCGAGCGCGAGCCGCAACTGCTGGCCGCGGTGCGCGATCCGCGCGTCGCCGGCTTGCCGCGCCTCGTGCTCGGCGGCGGCAGCAACGTCGTGCTGACCGGCGACTTCGCCGGGCTCGTGCTGCTGGTGGCGCTGCGCGGCCGCCGCGTCGTGCGCGAGGATCAGGACGCCTGGTACGTCGAAGCCGCCGGCGGCGAGCCGTGGCACGAGTTCGTCGCGTGGACGTTGGCGCAGGGGCTGCCCGGCCTCGAGAATCTCGCACTGATTCCGGGCACGGTCGGCGCGGCGCCGATCCAGAACATCGGCGCATACGGGCTGGAGATGTGCGAGCGCTTCGTGTCGCTGCGGGCGATCGAGCTGGCGACCGGCGAAGCGATCGAACTCGATGCGCAGGCGTGCCGTTTCGGCTACCGCGACAGTTTCTTCAAGCGGGAAGGGCGCGAGCGTTTCGTGATTACCTCGGTGACGTTCCGTTTGCCGAAGCACTGGCAACCGCGCGCCGGCTACGCGGATCTGGCGCGCGAGCTGGCGGCGCAAGGCTATGAGGTCAGCGCCGAGACGGCCGGCGGCGTGCGCCCGCAGCCGACCGCGCAGGCGATCTTCGACGCGGTGGTCGCGGTGCGGCGCGCAAAGCTGCCCGATCCGCTGCAACTCGGCAACGCGGGCAGCTTCTTCAAGAATCCGGTGATCGAAGCGGCGCAATTCGATGCGCTCAAGCGCCGCGAGCCCGACGTCGTGTCTTATCCGCAGCCCGATGGCCGGGTGAAGCTGGCCGCGGGCTGGCTGATCGACCGATGCGGCTGGAAGGGCCGTGCGATGGGGGCGGCGGCCGTGCACGACCGGCAGGCGCTCGTGCTCGTCAATCGCGGCGGCGCGAGCGGCGCGCAGGTGCTGGCGCTCGCGCGGGCGATCCAGCGCGACGTGCTCGAACAATTTGGCGTGGAACTGGAGGCGGAACCGGTATGCCTGTGACGCGCGGCTTCGGGTTTTGTCGTGGCGGAAATAAAAAAAGCGCCGGGCGTGTTGTCCCGGCGCTTTTTTGTTTCTGGCTTCAGTCGTGCCGCTGCGTGGGCGCTTGCGACGCCCCGGACGCATGCCGGGCGTGACGCCGGCGGCGGATGCCTTGCCTCGTATTCAAGGCCCCGTCGCGCTTGCGCCCATGCTCAGTGGTTGAGCTTGCCGAGCAGCAGGAATTCCATCAGCGCCTTTTGCACGTGCAGACGGTTTTCCGCCTCGTCCCACACCACGCTTTGCGGACCGTCGATCACTTCCGCGCTGACTTCCTCGCCGCGGTGGGCGGGCAGGCAGTGCATGAAGAGCGCGTCCGGATGCGCGCGCGCCATCATGTCGGCATCGACGCACCAGTCAGCAAAGGCTTGCTTGCGCGCTTCGTTTTCGGCCTCGAAGCCCATGCTGGTCCAGACGTCGGTCGTCACGAGGTCGGCGCCCGCGCAGGCCTCGTTCGGATCGTCGAATTCTTCGTAGAACGGCGCGCTTTCGGCGGCGACGAGCGCGTGGTCGACCTTGTAGCCCGGCGGCGTGGACACGCGCAGCTTGAAGCCGAGAATCTGCGCGGCTTCGATCCACGTGTAGAGCATGTTGTTCGCGTCGCCGACCCAGGCGACCGTCTTGCCGCGGATCGGGCCGCGATGCTCGAAGTACGTGAAAATATCTGCGAGCACCTGGCACGGGTGGTATTCGTTGGTGAGCCCGTTGATGACCGGCACCCGCGAGTTGTCGGCAAAGCGCTCGAGGATGTCCTGGCCGAACGTGCGGATCATGATGATGTCGACCATGCGCGAAATGACCTGCGCGGCGTCTTCGATCGGCTCGCCGCGGCCAAGCTGCGTGTCGCGCGTGCTCATGAACACCGCGTGGCCGCCTAGCTGGAAGATGCCCGCCTCGAACGACAGACGCGTGCGCGTCGAATTCTTTTCGAAGATCATCGCCAGCGTGCGGTCGTGCAGCGGGTGATAGGTCTCGTAGTTCTTGAATTTGCGTTTCAGGATGCGCGCGCGTTCGAGCACGTACTCGTAGTCTTCCAGCGAGAAATCCTTGAACTGCAGGTAGTGGCGAATTTTCTTGGCGGTCATAAAACAAATACGGCGGTCTCACCCGGCAGGGTTGCCGGACTGCGCCGCCGTCGTTTGGTGGTAACTCAATGCAGGATAAAGGATTTCTCCCCGTTTGACGAGTCGGCCAGAGGGCCGGGAGAGGGGTCTGAAAGCGTCTCGCGGACACCGCGGCGTGCCTGTGTGCGGTGCGGAAGAAGGTCCGCTGCGCTATAATCTCAGGGTTATCCCAAGCCCGGCAAGCCGATGTTCCGTATCGAGAAATACGGCGCAAACGCGGCTCGCAAGGTGCGGAAAGCCTGTCGCGGCGTGGCCGTCTTGGCAGGCGTCAAGGCGGTTCAGCCGGTTCCCGCAGCCGTTCTCGTGGTGGGTTCGTTAGTGTTTGCGTCAGCGCCAGCCTGCGTCGCAGGCGGTCGCAAGCGACTGCCGTGCATGCCGTCCGCGGCGAGTCCGGGCGCACGGCCGGTGCATCGCCGGTTTGCCGTCATCCGCTGGGCAGTTACACAGGTATTCCTACATGGCCGAAGCAGCTCCAATCGAATATTTCATTCAGGGCATCACGTCGACCGGAAAAAAGTTTCGGCCGAGCGACTGGTCGGAGCGGCTCGCGGGCGTGATGTCGTCCTTTGGGCCCGGTGTGAGGAAGGGGCCGAACGCCTATATGCAGTACTCGCTGTACGTTCGGCCGACCATGGTCGGCGACCTCAAATGCGTGATTCTCGATTCGCGCCTGCGCGACATCGAGCCGATGGCTTTCGACTTCGTGCTCAATTTCGCGAAAGACAACGACCTCGTCGTGACCGAGGCCTGCGAACTGGAACTCGAGCACGCGCCGCCCCCGCAAGCCAAGCGTCACGTGATCTGAGGCAGGCTGACCGGTCGGTCGAGGCAAAAACAAAAACCCGCGAGTAGCGGGTTTTTTTACGGCCAAGCATTGCGAGGCATTGCGGCCGGGCGGGGCCAAACTCGGTGGTTTGCCGGAACGTGGGCGCAAACGGCCCGTGCGAAACAAAAAAGCCCGCCAAAGCGGGCTTCTCGTGCAGCGGAAACAGGAGGTGGCCCACCGAAGCGGGCCGACCGGAATTACTGCGCTGCGGGCGCTTGCAGACCCTTGACGGCTGCAGCGAGGCGGCTCTTGTGGCGAGCTGCCTTGTTCTTGTGAATGATGTTCTTGTCGGCGATGATGTCGATGGTCTTCGACGATGCCTTGAAGATTTCAGCGGCCTTAGCCTGGTCGCCTGCGTCGATTGCCTTGCGGACAGCCTTGATAGCCGTGCGGAACTTCGAGCGCAGTGCCGAGTTGTGCGAGTTTGCCTTCGCGGCCTGGCGGGCGCGCTTGCGTGCTTGTGCGGAGTTAGCCATGACGGTTCCTTATCCTGTTCCTGTTTCCAGTACCCGCCATTCGTGTGGCGAGGTGCTGCTTCTCGATCCGAACCCCTGGAAGCGATTGCCCAAGGGCGCAAAAGTGTCGAAAAAATCGATCGAACTACGCGAAGGCGGGCCCGTGTTTCGGGTTGTTCCGGCGGATTGACGGGTGGCGTGGCGCCAACCCGAGAATCTTGTCCGAAAAACCGTTCGAAAACTGAGCGAGCTTCGAAACCGACGATTATAGCAACAAAATCAGGCACGTGGCAACGACAATGCGTGACTGTGCAACAGCGGCCGGCGTGGTGTCATGCCGGAAACCTATGCTTCGGGCGCTGGCCTTATGAAACCGCAGAGGAAAGGGCGAAGCGCTGGCCGTATGCGCCAGGCCTGAACAGAGAACCGAACCGGGAGGCTCATCCATCCGACTCGCCGGCAAAATCCGCCGCGTCGAGCCGGAAAAAGCACAGAAAAGTACGAAAAACAACGCTTTGCAGCCCATTGCCGCGAACGTCCTCGCGGCAAATCGGTCCGAATCGCGTTCCGGCTCGTCGTCCGCATTTGCGGCACCCGTATAATAAGCGCCCCATGAATCTATTCCGAGCCCTGCTGACGGTCAGCGGCTTCACGCTGCTGTCGCGCGTGACCGGACTGGCCCGTGAAACGCTGATCGCCCGTGCGTTCGGTGCCAGTCAATACACTGACGCGTTCTACGTCGCCTTTCGCATTCCCAACCTGCTGCGCCGGATTTCCGCCGAGGGCGCGTTCTCGCAGGCCTTCGTGCCGATCCTCGCGGAGTTCAAGAACCAGCAAGGCCACGACGCCACCAAGGCACTCGTCGACGCGACCTCGACCGTGCTCGCGTGGGCGCTCGCCGTGCTGTCGGTGCTCGGCGTGCTCGGCGCGTCGGGCGTTGTGTTCGTGGTCGCATCGGGCCTTGCGCACGAGGGCCACGCGTACGATCTCGCGGTCGCGATGACGCGCATCATGTTCCCGTACATCATCTTCATCTCGCTGACGTCGCTCGCGTCCGGCGTGCTGAACACGTACAAGAACTTCTCGCTGCCCGCGTTCGCGCCGGTGCTGCTGAACCTCGCGTTCATCGCGGCCGCGGTGTTCGTCGCGCCGCATCTGCAGACGCCGGTCTACGCGCTCGCGTGGGCGGTGATCGTCGGCGGCGTGCTGCAGTTCATCGTGCAGCTGCCGGGCCTGAAGAAGATCGACATGGTGCCGCGCATCGGCCTGAATCCGTTGCGCGCGCTCGCGCATCGCGGCGTGAAGCGGGTGCTCGCGAAGATGGTGCCGGCGATGTTCGCGGTGTCGGTTGCGCAGATCAGCCTCATCATCAACACGAACATCGCGTCGCACATCGGTCCGGGCGCGGTGTCGTGGATCAACTACGCCGACCGGCTGATGGAGTTTCCGACCGCGCTGCTCGGCGTCGCGCTCGGCACGATCCTGCTGCCGAGCCTCTCGAAGGCGCATGTCGACGCCGATTCGCACGAGTATTCGTCGCTGCTCGACTGGGGGCTGCGCGTCACGTTCCTACTCGCGGCGCCGAGCGCGGTGGCGCTGTTCTTCTTCGCCGAGCCGCTGACCGCCGTGCTGTTCAACTACGGCAAGTTCGACGGCAACTCGGTCGTGATGGTGAGCCGCGCGCTCGCCGCCTATGGCGTTGGCCTGATCGGCCTGATCATGATCAAGATTCTCGCGCCGGGCTTCTACGCGAAGCAGGACATCAAGACGCCGGTGAAGATCGGCGTTGGCGTGCTGATCGTGACGCAGTTGAGCAATTACGTGTTCGTGCCGGTGTTCTCGCATGCGGGGCTGACGCTGAGCGTCGGGCTCGGTGCCTGCATGAACGCCTTGCTGCTGTTTATCGGTCTGCGCAAACGCGGCATTTACATGCCGTCGAGCGGCTGGCTCAGGTTTTTCGTGCAGTTGCTCGGCGCGTGTCTCGTGCTGGCCGGGGTGATGCGCTGGCTCGCGATCAGCTTCGACTGGATCGGCATGCATAGCCAGCCGCTCAACCGCATCGTGCTGCTCGGCGCATGCCTCGTGCTGTTCGCCGCGCTATATTTCGGTATGCTTTGGCTGATGGGCTTCAAGTACGCGTATTTCAAAAGGCGAGTGAAGTGATCACGATGACGCGGGTTCTCGATTATTTCAGCACGCTCGTCGCCGATGACGAAAGCCTGCCCTTGACCGAGACGGCGCTCTCGCTCGCGCAGGACGCCTATCCCGACCTCGATCTGCAGGCGGCGCTGTCCGAGCTCGATGAACTGGTGCTGCGTCTGCGGCGCCATATGCCCGAGGATGCCGACATCCGGCAGAAGGTCGGCGTGCTGAACCGGTTCTTTTTCCGCGAACTCGGTTTCGCCAGCAATCTCAACGATTATTACGACCCCGATAACAGCCATCTGAATGCGGTGCTGAAGCGCCGTCGCGGCATTCCGATTTCGCTCGCGGTGCTGTATCTGGAGATGGCCGAGCAGGTGGGTATTCCGGTGCGCGGCGTATCGTTTCCGGGCCACTTTCTGCTGCGCGTGACGACGCCCGACGGCGACGTGATGCTCGATCCGACCAACGGCCATTCGCTGTCCGAAGCGCAGATGGTCGAGATGCTCGAGCCGTACGTGGCGTCGGCCGGCGACTCGATCGGCCGCGCATTGCGCATGCTGCTGCAGCCGGCCACGCGCCGCGAGATCATCGCGCGGATGCTGCGCAATCTGAAGGCGATCTATCTGCAGACCGAGCGTTGGCAGCGGCTGCTCGCGGTGCAGCAGCGGCTCGTCATTCTGCTGCCGGACAATATCGAGGAAGTGCGCGATCGCGGTTTCGCGTATGCGCGGCTCGACTATCTGCGTCCCGCGCTCGAAGACCTCGAAAACTATCTCGGTGACCGCCCCGATGCGGAAGATGCCACGGTGGTCGAGTCGCAACTGCATGAGTTGCGGCAGCGCACGCGGCACGATGGCGGCGCATGACGGGGGCAGGGCGGCGCGCGCTGGCGCATAACAGCGCATAACGGCCGCGCGCGGTTTTAAGCCTGCATAAAACGCAAAAGCCTGCACAGGGTTCATGTGCAGGCTTTTTTTCGCTTCGCGCCGCAGGCCGCGCGAGGGCGGCATGGCCTCGCGTTTCAGGCGGCCGTCATTTCACTTCGGCTGCATGCGAATCGCGCCGTCCAAACGGATCACTTCGCCGTTCAGCATCGGGTTGTCGAAGATCTGCTTGGCGAGCATCGCGTATTCCGCCGGTTTGCCGAGGCGCGGCGGGAACGGCACCATCGCACCGAGCGCGTCCTGTACTTCCTGCGGCATGCCGAGCAGCATTGGCGTTTCGAAGATGCCGGGCGCAATCGTCATGACGCGAATGCCATTGCGTGACAGGTCGCGCGCGATCGGCAGCGTCATGCCGACCACGCCGCCCTTCGACGCGGCGTAGGCCGCCTGGCCGATCTGACCATCGTACGCGGCGACCGACGCCGTGCTGATGATCACACCGCGCTCGCCATACGCGTTCGGTTCGTTCTTCGACATCTGCATTGCCGCGAGCCGGATCATGTTGAACGTGCCGACCAGGTTGATCGAGATCGTGCGCGCGAACAGATCGAGCGGATGCGCGCCGTCCTTGCCGACCGTTTTTGCGGCCGGCGCGACACCCGCGCAATTGACGAGACCGCGCAGCGTGCCGAATTTGGCCGCGGCTTCGACGGCTTGCGTCGCGTCCTCTTCGCGGCTCACGTCGCATTTGACGAACACGCCGCCGAGTTCCGCCGCGAGCGCTTCGCCCGCGTCCACGTTGAGGTCGGCGAGCGCGACCTTGCCGCCGTTTTCGGCGATGAGGCGCGCGGTAGCGGCGCCGAGACCCGATGCACCGCCGGTGATCAGGAATGCGTTGTCACGAATTTCCATGTCTTCTCCTTTGCTGCGGTTACTCAGTGCTGTTTCGATCGAGTCTGGGTTCGCCGACCGATTGTAGCGGTTGTGCTGCGATGCAAAAGGCTAGCGCGTCCGTGTGACGCTATGCCTTCTCCCGGCAAAAGTCGGTCGCGTCCCGAGCGGCGCACATCAATGAAAAACCCGCCGGAATAGGCGGGTTTTTCGTCGAACGCAGGCGGCGTTCGGCGTGCTTACTTGAGCGCGTCGAACGCGCGGGCGCGGATTTCGTCGACGCTGCCGAGGCCCGAAATGCGGCGGTATTGCGGTGCCTTCAACTGGGTCGAGGCGTCGCCGTGATTGGCCCAGTCGTTGTAGTAGTCGATCAGCGGCTTGGTTTGCGACTCGTACACTTCGAGGCGCTTCTTGACCGTTTCTTCCTTGTCGTCGTCGCGCTGGATCAGCGGCTCGCCGGTTACGTCGTCGATACCTTCGACCTTCGGCGGATTGAACTTGACGTGATACGTGCGGCCCGAGGCCGGATGCGAGCGGCGGCCGCTCATGCGCTCGATGATCTCGTCGAACGGCACGTCGATTTCCAGCACGTAGTCGATCGCGACGCCGGCCTGCTTCATGGCCTCGGCTTGCGGAATCGTGCGCGGGAAACCGTCGAACAGATAGCCGTTCGCGCAGTCCGGCTGTTGCAGACGCTCTTTCACGAGGTTGATGATGAGTTCGTCCGTGACGAGCTCGCCCGCGTCCATGAAGCGCTTCGCTTCGAGACCGAGCGGCGTGCCTGCCTTGACGGCCGCGCGCAGCATGTCGCCGGTGGAAATTTGCGGAATGCCGAATTTTTCCTTGATGAAGTTTGCCTGAGTGCCCTTGCCCGCGCCCGGTGCACCCAACAGGATCAAACGCATGTGATATCTCCAGATCTATGTGAATTCTTTGGTGACGCGGCAACTATCCCGGCGACGCTGACTCTCCGAAGGGCTCGCATCGGCTGGCCGTTGCGCGTTTCGCGCTGCACGTCGAAAACGACGGCGCTGCGGAAGGCAACGTTGCGATCGGGACAACCCTGGGTGTCGCCTGTTATGGGGGCGCGCACAACCGTCCGATTATGCCATGGCTTCCCGCGCTCAAGACCCGAATAAAGTCCGCACGCGCGCGAGATCGGCGGGGGTATCGACACCCGGCAGCGGCACGTCGTGCGTGACGAGCACGGCGATGCGCTCGCCGTGCCACATCGCGCGCAACTGTTCGAGCGCTTCGGCCTGTTCGATCGGCGAGATCGCGAGACTCGGGTACGTGCGCAGGAATTTCGCGCGATAGGCATACAGGCCGATATGCCGGTACACGACCGCAGGGGCGGGCGGCGTGGGCATCGACGCGACGTTCGGCCAGTGCGGCTGCCATGCGTCGCGTGCCCACGGAATCGGCGCGCGCGAGAAGTACAGCGCGACGCCGCGCGCATCGGGCACGACCTTGACGACGTTCGGATTGAAGATTTCGGCGGGGTCGCTGATCGGATGCGCGGCCGTGGCGATCGCGCAGCCGTTCGAGGCCGCGAGATGCGCGGCGACGCCATGCACGAGCGCGGGGTCGATCAGCGGCTCGTCGCCCTGCACGTTGACGACGATCGTGTCGTCGCTCCAGCCGAAGCGCGTCGCCACTTCCGCGAGACGGTCCGTGCCCGACGGATGATCGGCGCGCGTGAGCACCGCGTCGAAGCCGTGAGCGTGCGCCGCGTCGAGCACTTCCTGCGCATCCGATGCGATCAGCACCTGCTGTGCACCCGACTCGCGCGCGCGTTCGGCGACCCGCACCACCATCGGCTTGCCGCCGATGTCGGCGAGCGGCTTGTTGGGCAGACGCGTCGAGGCGAGGCGGGCCGGCACGACGGCGATAAACGGATGAGTGGCGGTGTGGGTCATCGAATGAAAAGGCGGGCGGCGATAAAAGCGAGGGAAGCGGTTGCGCGCGCGGCGAGCCGCGGATTCGGGCTGAAACGACAAGCAGCGCTGAACGGCAAAACGGTGGAACGACGTGCGAATCTGCGGAAAGGCGGCGAACCGGCGGCTACGGGCGATGCGAAGAACTCGGCGAAACCGCGTGCCTCTCAACCGTGTACTGCCGCACTCGCCGCTTTGCTTCGGGCAACCGGATTCAGGCAACCGAACCCGGATTCAGATCGACCGGCGTGCCTTCCACGGTTTGCCGCGCTTCGTCGACGAGCATCACGGGGATGCCGTCGCGGATCGGATAGGCGAGCTTGTCCGCGTTGCAGATCAGTTCCTGCGCGGCGCGGTCGTAGCTGAGCGGGCCCTTGCAGATCGGGCAGACGAGGATTTCAAGCAGGCGAGCGTCCACGGACTTTCTCCACAACTAATGCAGTGAGGCGATGATCGAGCGCGGCTTCGACCGGGACTACCCAGATGCGCGCATCGTGCCAGGCCGCCAATTTTACCGCATCCTTTTCCGTAATCAGGATCGCATCGGCGTCGACGTCGGCGAACGGATTGCGCTCGAAGGCGTAGTGATCGGGCAGCGCGCGGGTCGCCGGCGCGAGGCCGGCCGCGCGCAGCGTCGCGAAAAAGCGCTCGGGCGCGCCGATGCCGGCCGCGGCCAGCACGCGCTGACCGGTGAATTGCGCGAGCGGCCGGCGCAGCGCGGGATTGTCGAGATGCCATGCGTCGGCCGGCGCGAGCTGCAGCGCGAACGTGTTGGGCCAGGCGGGCAGCGTGCGCGCGTACGGATCGTTGATGAGCGTCGCGG
>NZ_JAAGPS010000059.1:0-42715 GCF_017105025.1 Paraburkholderia sp. Ac-20336
GCGCATCGCGCTCGCCGCGCCGACCGGCAAGGCGGCGCAGCGCATGCAGGAAGCGCTGCTCGCGCGGGCCGGCGATCTGCCGCCCGAACTCGCCGCGCGTTTGCCGCAGACGTCGTACACGCTGCATCGCCTGCTCGGGTCGGGGCCGGGCGGGCGCTTCCGCCATCATCGCGACAATCCGCTGCCGTACGACGTGGTGGTGATCGACGAGGCGTCGATGATCGACGTCGCGATGGCGACGCATCTGCTCGATGCGATTGCGCCGCGCACGCGTCTCGTCATGCTCGGCGACAAGGATCAGTTGGCTGCCGTCGAAGCCGGTGCGGTGTTCGCCGAACTGAGCGCGCGGCCGGCGCTGACGCCGCGTGGCGTGCGGCGCGTGGCGCAGGCGCTCGGTATCGGCGAGGCACGGTTCGAGAGCGCATTGCCGCGTGAATCGCGCGATCTCGGTGAGATACCCGCCGACGATTTTTTTGCCCCGCCTGACAGGTTCGAGGGTTTCGACTCAGCGCTGCCGGCGAATCTGGATCTGTTCGACGCGCCCGCGCCAGCCAACGCTGAGCCAATCGCGGAGTCGCTACCGGCGCACGACGCCAGCCCGCTTGCCGATTGTGTCATCTGGCTCGAACGCAATTACCGGTTCGGCCTCGAATCGCCGATCGGCCGGCTGTCGCTCGCAATCCGCAACGGCTCGGCCAGCGCCGCGCTCGACGTGCTGCGGATCGATCCCGCCGAACCCTGCGCGGCGGCGCTGCGCGAAGACGCGCACGCGACGCTTGCCGAGCGCACCGTCGCACGGCTCGCCGCCGGCTTCGCTCCGTACGCGGAGGCCCTCGCTGTGGCACTCCCCGGCGATACCCCCGATCCGTTGCCGCTTTTCGATGCGTTGAACCGCTTCCGCATTCTGTGCGCGACCCGTCTCGGGCCGCGCGGTGTCGATCAGGTCAATGCGGCGATGGCGGCTCAGGTGCGCCGTGCCGCGGGCGTCACGCTCGCGGTCGGTGCGCAGTGGTTTGCCGGGCGGCCGGTGATGGTGACGCGCAACGACTATGCGCTAGGCCTCTTCAACGGCGACATCGGCATTGCGCTGCCGGGCGCGGGCGGCGCGTTGCGCGTGTATTTCCGTACCGGCGACGGTTCCGTGCGGGCGGTTTCGCCGGCCGCGCTGCCGCCGCACGACACCGCGTTTGCGCTGACGGTCCACAAGTCGCAAGGCTCCGAGTTCGAGCACGCGGTACTGGTGTTGCCGTCGGTGTTTAGCCGCATGTTGTCGCGCGAACTCGTGTATACGGCGATTACGCGCGCGCGCGCGCGGGTCGAGGTGATCGGCGCGCGGGCCGTGCTCGCGCAGGCGATCGCGACGCCGACACAGCGCGATTCGGGGCTGGCCGCGCGGATTGCCGGTGCGAATGTGGCGATGAAGGGAGACGCGCAGAGCTAACGTAGTGAAGGGCGGTGAAGGGCAGCAAGGGGCGGCGACACGCCGGACGACGCGGCTGGCGCGAGGCACGGTGGCCTTCTCTTTCGCGCGCCACCCTTCAGCCTGCGATCCCGCTCGTGCGCGCACTCGCCTCGACACGGCTGCGCATCGTCTTCCGATACCAGAGCGTCCACAGCGCGAGCGCGCCGTAGATGCCGTAGCCGATGAACGGCGACACGATCAGGAAGCGCCCGATCGGCCACGTCAGCGCCATCCAGGCGCGCAGCGCGGTTTCGCCGGTCAGGCCGAGGCCCCAGACCAGCGTCATCGTTCGTATGGCCGGTGCGAGACCCGGACGCTCGCGCCACAGTGCCTCGAAGCGCGCGGCGCCGCCTTCCATTTCGCGCGCGACCGTCGCGCGGGCGAGATAGAAGATCAGCGGGCGGCGCATCGGCAGCGATAGGAGAAGCGCCACGCCAACGGCACCGGACACGAGCGATTCGCGCAGCAGCAGCATGCGCGGGCTGCCGCCGAGCGCCATGGCCGCGACGGACAGCACGATGCCCGCGATGACCATGGCGCTGAGCGCATCGACGCGGCGAAAGCGCGCCAGCTCGATCGCGCTCCAGACGAGCGGCGGCACCGCGGACGCGATCAGCGCGCCGGTTTCGCCGAGGCGCGGCAAGGCGAGGCGGTAGGCGAGCCACGGCAGCAGGAAGTTGGCGACCAGTTCGAGCACAAAACCGGGACGAATCTTCATGGTAATTTACGCTGTAAGCGAAAAAGGCAGTACCGATGAACAGGTCACGTCGACGCAAATAGTTTTTCGTCATGTTCGCGGCCGGTGGTCCGTCGCTTCACGCTGGTGTGGGTGTTTCACATGACCGGCTACTAGCGGGGGGCCGCGCTGTCCAACCCACGCCACACGCATTGCCGCTGCCGCTTGTACACTGACCGACCTTTGCCCGATCCCGCCCATGACATCCCGCTATCCGATCCCATCGAACGAAATCGAATTGACCGCCGTGCGTGCACAGGGCGCGGGCGGCCAGAACGTCAACAAGGTGTCGAGCGCCATTCATCTGCGCTTCGACGTGCGGGCTTCGTCATTGCCCGAGGTGCTGAAAATGCGCCTGCTCGCGCTGTCCGATCACCGGCTCACGCGCGACGGCGTGGTGATTATCAAGGCACAGGAGCATCGGACTCAGGAGATGAATCGCGCGGCGGCGCTTGCGCGGCTCGACGAGCTGATCGAAAGCGTCAGCGTCACGCGCAAACCGCGCGTCGCGACCCGGCCGACGCGTGCATCGAATCTGCGGCGCCTCGACAGCAAGGCGAAACGCGGCGAAGTCAAATCGGGCCGCGGCCGGGTCCACGAATAACGGCGCATCAACAACGAATCGCAACGCATAGCAGCGAATAACGGCGAATAACGGCGCGAACCGCCGGCGCTCGCTCAGGAGCGCCGGGCTCCGCGCTGTCCTGGGCGCGCGTCCGCGTTTGCCGTCGCCGGCACGAAATCGACGCACAGCACATGCATGCCGTCATGCTCGAACGCGATTGCCGCGGTGTAGCAGTCCTGACCGTCCGCGAGCGAATAGTGCGGGCCCATCATCGCGACGCGTCCGGGCGCGGCGAGCGCGTGCCGGAAATACGCGCGCCGCGACCAGTTGCTGCGCGTTTCGGCATAGAGCGGCGCGAGCCGCTGCGGAGGCGGCGGCACCGAGGCGGCCGTCACGGACGGCCGGGTCTGCTCGCCCTGGCCGTCGGTGAGAAATACGCGGCGCGCTTCGGGCAGATGCAGGATTTTTTGCGCCGCCTGTTCGAGGTCGCCGGTTGCCTTGTAGAGGTCGGCGGCGGCGAGCAGCGCTTCGGCGAATCCTTCGAAGCCGAGCCGCGGGTGAGCGTCGTGCGCGCGTTCGTAGTCGGCGAACTTGCTCCAGATCGATTCGACGAGCTTTGGCACTTTCGTGCAGGCCGCCTGCACCGAGCCCTTCGGCTGGCCGAACCAGAAACCCTGCACGAAATCGACGTCGGCCTGCATCAGGAGCATCAGCTCCTCGTCGGTTTCGACGCCTTCGGCCAGCACGAGCGTGCCGGATTGATGGAGCATCGCGATCAGGTGGCTGATCATCGAATCGTCGCCTTCGTGCTTGCCGGCCCGCGCGACGAGCGAGCGGTCGAGCTTGACGATGTCGGGACGGAAGCGCCAGACGCGGTCGAAGTTCGAAAAGCCGGTGCCGAAGTCGTCGATGGCGATCAGGAAGTCGCGCGGTTGCGACGCCGCGAGCATGCTCGCGACCGCGGATTCATCGTCGGCGGGCTGCTCGAGCACTTCGATCACGATGCGCTCCTGCGGTAGCCCGAAATGCGCAGACAACTCGTCGATGAACGCGCGCTGCGGCCAGCCGGTTTCGAATACCTGCGGGCGCGTGTTCAGAAACAGCCACCCCGTGCTGATGCCTTGCTCCATGAAATTGGCGACGTGCAGACAGCGCGCGATGCGGTCCAGTTCGCGCGCCTCGGTGGCCGAACGCGTGCCGGAGAACAGCACGTCGGGCGAAACGGGCAGGCCGACCGGGTCGAACGCGCGCAAGAGCCCTTCGTAGCCGACCACGCATTGATGCGTCACCGACAGCACCGGCTGGAACACGCTGTGCAGCGTCAGCGCGCGCCATGTCGCGGTCCAGCCTGATTCGCCGCGGACCAGATGCGGGAGCAGGCCGCTGACGGTCAATTCGCTGACGGATGGCATGGAAGCGGGCATGAGAGCTGACATGGGAATCTTGCGGCAAGCGGGTGAGGGGGCGCGCAAACCCATTCGGCGCGCAACGGTTGCACGCCCGAAGCGTCGACGGGGCACGACGGATACTGCCCGCAAACGCGAAGCGCGATGCCAGCCATGCTGGACTCCGGCGAATTGGTCAAAACGAGTCTAGCAGTTTGCAGGGGGCAAGAATGTGCGGGTTATCACAGACGCCCGAGCACCCTGGCGGTCAGCAAACCGGCTGCTCACGGCCATCCGATCATGCGTTTCAAACAATGTGACGGCTTGTCTCGCGTGCTTGCCTTGCGCGCTTGCCTCGCGTGCTTGTCTCGCGCGAAACCGATGCTCAATCGCCTGCTGTATCAGCCGAGGGTAGCAGGGTGGTCAGTGGCCGCCCGCCAAATTCCAGGCGCGGACGGTGCTCGGGGGCGATGGCCGGGATTGTGTCTTTTCCTGACGTGTTCGACGCGTTCGGTTCAGGGCGCAGGGGTTGGTCGAGGCGGCACGGCGGTGTCGTTCGCGGAGCGCGGAGCGTGGACCGCATTCGTGGGCAGAGTCGGCGAGCGGCAGGTATGCTGCTGCTTTTTGTCGAAAGGAGAGACGCATGTCGGAAATCGCGGTGGTCGCAATTTCGGTGGCAAAGCCGGGGTACGAGGAGCAACTGCGCACGGTACTGGAAGGCATCGTCGGGCCGACGCGCAATGAGCAGGGGGTGCTTCAGTACGACCTGCATCGCGATGTGCAGGAGCCGCGCCGGTTCGTGTTCGTCGAGCGTTGGGAGAGCCAGGAAGCGCTTGCTGCGCATGCGAAGTCGGCGCATATCCTGGCGTACCGGAAAGCGGTCGCCGACTGGGTCGAGCACTCGGAAATTCGCGTCGTGTCGAAGATCGTCTGAGTGTTGAAGCGCCGCAAGCGGGCAGGTGCCGGGTGAAGAGCCCGGCGCGCACCGGGCACGAGGCGGCGCGTTGGTCCGGCTGGATCGGCCAGGCGGTAAGGCGGCCGATCCGTCGCGCCGCGGTTTGCCGCCGGGCGTAGGGTCGGCGGCGCGAGCAGCAATCCTGCGCCGCGCCGCCGGGCATCAATGCGTTGCTTGCGGTACGTCGAGGATCAGGATGATGGTCCAGTCCGCGTCGCCGTCATGGTGATACTGGCGTTCCGCGACGATGAACGGCTGCTGCTTGCCAGCCGGGCCGAGAAACAGCACGTCGCCTTCCATCGGCAGGCATTCGACGGGCGGCAGCGCGAGGTACGCTTCCTGACCGCCACGCGGCATCAGTTTTTCGATTTTGCGAGATGCTGCTTCCGTCCATTCGATATCTAGCTGGATGTTGCTCATGCTGTCCTCCGCACCAGGGTGCGCACGGGTTAGGGATGCCGGCAGGGTGCCGGCCGGTGCGCGACTTTAGCATACCGAAAGCGGCGGCCCGACGGCATGCCGCGGCGGATGGGCGATGGCGGGCGGATGCCAGCAAGCGCGCGAACCGGACCCGCCCGGGCAGGGCTCGAAGGGATGTCGCAAGCCTGTTTCCGCAGAGCGTTTGGGTGCGTGCATCGAACAGGTATCGAGCATGCCGGATCACCACCGCCATGCCGCCACGCACTGGCGACACAGGCCCCGCCTCACGCGCTTTACGCGCCGTATCCGAAATCTATGGTCGACACCGGGCGGACAACAAAAAAGCCGAAACCGGCGGCGCCAGCTTCGGCTTTTCACTTCACGGCATGGCCGCGAAGCGGGACTTCAGGCTCGCTCAGGAGCTCGAAGCGTCGGGAGCCTTCTTGTGGTGGTGATGCGGTGCCATCTTGTGATGCCTGGCCGGCATGGCGGGAGCGCCTCCCATTGTTTGCTGGCGGTTTTGCAGATCTTGCGCATGCTGCTCGAACTCGGCCACCTTGGCCGGATCGGTGCTGGTCACGATGCCGTTGTCTTGCGCATAAGCCGCGCCCGTTACGGCACAGAGGGAAACCAGGATCGCCAGGGACACTTTCTTCATCGTTACCTCCGTAGAGTGGTGGTGGACCCGAGTATTGCATGTCTATTGAGAAAGACAATGCATTCTATCGAGCAATCTTCGCTCCAGCGGATACCTTTGTAACCGCTATGAACATTTGTTACACCTTGTAATTAGTCGTTTTTCCCATCGATTGCAAGCCGCTTCAAATCGGCATCGGGCATGCCGCGCCGGTTTGGCGCGCAGCCGGGAGAGTATTTCGCATTGTTAAATGACATGCGGCATCACGGCGTCGGGCCGTAGGCCGTCAGAACCAGCCCAGTGCCCGATACACGTGAAATTGCGCAATCCCGATCAGCTCATGCAGCGCGATTTCGGCGGCCACGAGATTGTCGTAATGCGGCAGCATCCCAAGCCGCACATGCCGGGCGCTCGAAATCTGCGGCTGCGGCGTGATCCCGAAGTGATGAAAGTCGAGCAGCGCGCGCGGCATCTGATACGCCGACGTGACCAGTATCAACGTGTCGTAATGTGAATGGCCCACAATGGCCGAGACGTTGCGCGCGTTTTCGTATGTCGTGCGGCTGTCTTTCTCGAGCACGATGTCCGCGCGCGGCACCTGCCGGCGCAGCAGATAGGGCAGGTAGGTGTCGGCTTCGGTCGCGCTGTGCCGCTGCGGGTTGCCGCCGCTCACGATCACCGCGCAGGTCGCCGCCGTCTGCTTGCAGGCCGCGTAGTTCTGCGCACTCACCTCGATGCGCCTGAGCGCGTCGCGCGGTGGCACGAGCACGTCGTTGTCGTCGTAGATCGTGCCGCCGCCGAGCAGGATGATCGCGGTGCGCGGCGCAAACGCCGCGGGCGCCGCGCTATGCCGGTCGGGCTGCGCGAGATCGAGCAGCGGCACGGTCAGCCAGCCGGCCGCGAGCAGCCAGAACAGGACGATCGCGCAAACGGCCAGAGGGCGGCGCACGCGTTTCCATAACACGATTGCTGCAAAAAAAAGCGTCAATAAAGTGAATAGAATCAATTTAAATGCGGTAACGTATATCTTTCGGGACAAATCTACGGGCTTGCCATCGCGCCGCGGCGGTTGCATCGTCGGTTCGTAGACAGAACGCTAACATGCCGTTCGGACGGGGGTTCCGAAAACGAGACCAGGCAGCACCTGGCGGAAATCCGCGAGCCGGCCTAGGCCGAGCCGCGGGCCAGAGAGGCGGGTGCCACACGCGTGACCAGTGGCGCGGTGACGTGTTGGCATGGATGTGTCATGGCTGCACTTTAAGAAAGAAGTGAGATGACAACGTATTCCAACGAAGCTGTACTTGAAGCGCTGCGGCGAGCGCAATATCGTCAGGTTCCCTGGGCCAGAAGGCCTGGTGTTTTCCAGTATCTTCGCGCGCTGGGTCTGATGGATACCGTTCGACAGCGCACCGTCGCGCCGGCGCCGGGGTTTCATGCCCCCGTCGACATCGCCGTGCTCACCGAGCGGGGCAGAGCCGAATTCGCAAGGCTCGAGCACGACGAGCGGATGCTCACGTGGACCGCGCAGCGCATGAACGACTATGTGCTCGCCGCGGCCGAACCGCAGTCCGCCGCGACGCTCGAAGCCCGGAATTAGGTTCATCGTTCCCTCAGGCGCAATGTGCGCCGGTTATTTGCCATTGCTCGTGTAACGTCCGCATAGGTCCATCGTTTCCTCGGCGGGCGGTTTCTTCCGCTGACCGGCCGCATCGCACGGCAGGTGGTGATCCGCTGCTTCCATTCCTCGACGAACCTCCGGCGCGCTTGCGCGATGCCGTTGCGCGTGCGCGAAAAAAAGCCCGTATCGCGAAGATACGGGCGTACCGGAATTACTACTGCCACGCTGTGCTAATGGCGTTGAATCAGACTGCGCCCGGCGCCCGGTGGTTCCCCGATGATTCGATCGGGATACGACTTCATGCGATCGGCCCCGCCGCCCACGGGCCGGACGCCGATCCATGCACGACTAACGACGTCGCGATTGATCGTCGCGTTGAGCATCGGGCCGCGCCCGCACATTGCTGGCGATATCGCCGCGCAAGTCGCCGCGCGGCACGGGTGGTGTGAAGTCGCGGTTGCGCGCATCGCCGTGCTGCCATGCTTCGAGCGTGGCCGGCCGGTCCGGCCGCCAGTTCCATCCCTGCGGATGCTGTTGAGCGACTGCTGGTGCGGCCATCGCTGAAATCACAATGCCACACACAAGCACGGACATTGGTTTCATGCTGAGGTCCCCCTCAAGCCCCTGGAATCAAGGCCTGTTTGCATAGCTACAAAGGTAGGCCGGGTCGCGAAAGCACGCTGTAATTAATAGTAAATGGATGTTTCACCCGGAGCCGTTCGTGGCCCGGCGTATCTGCCGGAGACGGCGCGGGACGAGGCGCGCCTGGCGGTGGACGGAAAGGAAAAGCAGGCTCCCTATGCGTAAGCGCGAGCGGATACAGGAAGACAGGAAGACAGGAAGGGGAGCGCGGGAAGCGGGGCGCCCGCGGCAAGTCTCGGGCTTGCCGCGGGCTCGCGTACGAACCACGATGCGGATCGCGGCCGGATAAAAACCGGGCGCCCGCAGGCGCCCGGTGGCAAGGCAATTAAGGCAGTTTCGGCAGTGTTGCGTCAGGCCATCTTGACCGGCGCGCGCCACGATTCCGGATTGGTCCAGAACGCGCCGCGCAGACGATCGCGGCTCGGCGGCACCGGCGGTTTCGCGGCGGTTGCCCCGATCCGGCCGCGCAGCGAAATTTCACGGCCGCTCGTGCCAAGCAGCTTGACTATTTCCGCGAGCGTGCCATCGGCCTGCCACTCGTCGAAGCGCCGGCGGCAAGTCGGCGGGGACGGATAACGGCCCGGCAACTTGGACCAGCCTTCGCCCGTCGACAGCACCCAAAGCACGGCATTGACCACCGCGCGCGCTTCCACGCGCGGCCGGCCACGCCGTTCGCTACGCGCCGGTTCGGCGCAGAACAAAGCTTCGACCAGCGCCCACTCGTTGTCTCTCAAATCGTCGAACAGCATCATGTTTCACCTCAGCGAAGCTAACTCCGGTGCGCTGCCCCGCGCCGCGCACTCTTTCCGCACTCGACAGGGCGAGTGCCAAAGGGGACGGCTCGCCACGATCCGCTAATCGGCCAGAAGTCATGGCGCCGACCCTGTGCGTCTCCTCATGCACGAAGTGTGCCAATCTGGTTCAGATCGCCTGAAAACCCCGTGGCAGCGGGCCAGTGCGGGCGCCAGCCAGGGCCGTATGAGAATCCAAAAAAACCATTTCGCAAATCGGGACAATCACCAATCTTGTGCAGTCAAGCCCGGCCAGCGTGCGTTTGCGCCTTTTTTGCCGCATTGCAGCGAATCCCGCCGAAGGCGCGATACGCCTGCATTTGGCCTTAGAATGCGCATCAAATCGCGCTATTGATGAGGTAGATAAATGAATGTGACGCTGCGGCAACTCAGGGTTTTCATCGAGGTGGCCCGCTTGCAAAGCTTCAGCCGGGCGGGCGATGAAATCGGCCTGACGCAGTCGGCGGTCAGTCGCTGCGTGCGCGAACTCGAGAGCGAGATCGGCCTGAAACTGATCGACCGTACGACGCGCGAGGTGCAGCTGACCGACGTCGGCGGCAACCTCGTGTCGAGCGTGTCGCGGCTGCTCGCGGATCTCGACGACGCCTTGCGCGAAATCCGCGAAATCGGCGAGCAGCGGCGCGGCCGCGTGGTGGTGGCGGCGAGCCCGACCGTCGCGTGCCGGCTGATGCCGCGCGTGGTGGCGTCGTGCGTGCAGCAGTTTCCGTACGTCACGCTGGGCTTGCGCGACGACGTGCAGAGCGACGTGATGCGCAAGGTGAAGTCGGGCGAGGTCGATTTCGGCGTGATCATCGGCCCTTTCACCGACGACGATCTGCTCAGCGAAACGCTGATGACCGATTCGTTCTGCGTCGTCTCGCGCAACGATCATCGGCTCGCCGCGCGCAACCAGGTCGCGTGGCGGGATCTCGACGGCGAGCGGCTCGTGATGCTCGACTATGCCTCGGGCAGCCGGCCGATCATCGACGCCGTGATGCAGGAGCAGGGCGTGAACGCCAGCGTCGTGCAGGAGCTCGGGCATTCCGCGACCGTCTTCGGGCTTGTCGAGGCGGGCGTCGGCATCAGCGTATTGCCGTGGCTCGCGTTGCCGTTGCCGGCTGGCGCGTCGCTGGTCGCGCGAGCGCTCGTGCCGCGCGCGGAGCGCCGGGTGGAGCTCGTGCGGCGGCGCGATCGATCGCTGTCGCCGGCGGCCGAGGCCGTGTGGAACCTGATCCGGCAGTTGCCGGGACGGGCCGAGGAGTTGCCCTAGCGGGCAATCCGTAGCCACCACGCCGCTGCCCGGCCACACGGCGCGCTAAACTACCGCCTTGGCCGGGCACGCCTGTCGCGCGTGCGCCCCGAGCCGCTATCTTTCATCCATCCGGAAGCCTCGATGAGCGAATTGGACCTGCCCGTGCCCTCCACCCCGAATGCGCGCGACGCCGTGCGCGCGCTGCGTCCGTCGCAAATCCGCGAAGTCGCCAATGCCGGTTTCGGTGTCGAGAACGTGCTGCCGTTCTGGTTCGGCGAGTCCGACCGGGTCACGCCCGCGTTTATCCGCGACGCCGCCAGTGCCGCGCTGGCCGCCGGTGCCACGTTCTACACGCATAACCTCGGCATCGCGCCGTTGCGCGCGGCGCTGGCCCGCTATGTGAGCGAGCTGCACGGTGCGACGTCGGCCGATCACGTCGCGGTGACGAGCGCCGGCGTCAACGCGCTGATGCTGGCCGCGCAACTGGTGGTCGGCGCCGGCGATCGCGTGGTCGCGGTGACGCCGCTGTGGCCCAACCTGGTCGAGATTCCGAAGATTCTCGGCGCGCATGTCGAAACCGTTTCGCTCGGCTATGGCGAGCGCGGCTGGCAACTCGACGTCGGCCAATTGCTGGCCGCGCTGACGCCCGGCACGAAGATGCTGATGATCAACTCGCCGAACAATCCGACCGGCTGGGTGATGAGCCGCGACGATCAGCGCAGCGTGCTCGAGCATTGCCGTCGTCATGGCATCTGGATCGTCGCGGACGAGGTCTACGAGCGGCTCTATTACGCGGACGGCGCGCGCACCGCGCCGTCGTTTCTCGATCTGGCCACGCGCGACGAACGTGTGATCTGCGTGAATTCGTTCTCGAAGGCATGGCTGATGACGGGCTGGCGGCTCGGCTGGATCGTCGCGCCGGCCGCGTTGATGGACGATCTGGCCAAGCTCGTCGAGTACAACACGTCGTGCGCGCCCTCGTTCGTCCAGCAGGCGGGCATTGCCGCGCTCGAGCAGGGCGAGCGGTTCACGCAGGAGCTGGTGCGCGACCTGAAGGCGTCGCGCGATCATCTGGTGCAGGCGTTATCGACGGTGCCGGGTGTCGACGTGAAGGCGCCGTTGGGCGCGATGTATCTGTTCTTCTCGATGCCGGGCGCGGCACACAGCCTCGAACTGTGCAAGGCGATGGTGCGCGAGGCGGGGCTCGGTATTGCGCCGGGTAGCGCGTTCGGGCCGCAGGGCGAGGGCTTCGTGCGCTGGTGCTATGCGTGCGATACGGCGCGGCTGGATGCGGGCGTCGAGCGGCTGAGAAAGTTTCTGGCGCGCCCCGCGGGCGCCTGAGCGCGGAGGCTTGGCGGCGCGGATTCCGGCGTCGAGCGGGATTTCGCGACTGAGCCCGAAGCCCGGGCCGAATGGGGGGCTGAGGCTCGGATAGCGCGCGGCTGAAGCTGGGCGGAAATCGATGAGGCTTCCGGCGAACTTTGCCTCGGTCGCTGCCGGAAATGCGTAGGCAGCAGACCCGCCCCCCGGCCGGCGGCCTACGCCTCGCGAACGGCAAAAAAAATGGCCTCGGCGGATTTTCTGTTTCCGTTCATCCGTTTGGCGCCCGGGCGTGTCCGTCGGCGCGCGACGAGACGGTACGTGGGGGATTCCGGCTTTACGCCCCGGTCGTTTTTGCGTAATATGGCGCTCAGTCACGCGATTCCCTTCAGGAATATCGCTGCTCCGTCCGGCTGGGTCAGGTTCGATAAGTCTGTTCGCCGCCCCCCGGTGCGTGCTCCCATCAATATGACCGATCAGAATCGGGCGAGCGCGTCTTCAGTTCCACATCGTCTGTTTGATCCGGTTCTTTGACCACAGGGTCTGACCTAGCTGCATGAATACCCAAGAGGCGAAGATCGTCCTCGAGACTGCCTTGATCTGCGCGCAGGAGCCGTTAAAGCTCGGCGATTTGCGCAAGCTCTTTGCCGACGGCGTGTCGGCAGACACCGTTCGGACGTTGCTCGAAGACCTCAAGCGGGACTGGTCCGGGCGCGGTGTGGAGCTGGTCGGGCTGGCGTCGGGCTGGCGGTTTCAAAGCAAGCCCGCGATGCGTTCGTATCTGGATCGTCTGCATCCGGAAAAACCGCCGAAATATTCGCGTGCGGTACTCGAAACGCTCGCGATCATTGCCTACCGGCAACCGGTCACGCGGGGCGATATCGAAGAAATTCGCGGTGTGACGGTGAATACGCAGGTCGTCAAGCAACTGGAGGATCGCGGCTGGATCGAAGTGATCGGTCATCGCGACGTGCCGGGGCGTCCGGCGCTCTACGCGACCACGCGCCAGTTTCTCGACGACCTCGGACTCACGGCGCTCGACGAATTGCCGCCGCTTGCCGATCCGTCGGCGCAACTGAATGCGGATCTGCTGGGCCAGCACGCCATCGAGTTCGCCGAGGGCGAGGCTGAGGCCGCGCAGGGAGCGGGCGATGCGCAGAGCGAGGGCGACGAGCCGTCGTCGGAGTCGGCAATGCCCGTCGAAATGGCCGTGGCGACTGACGTGACGGGCGAACCGGAAGCGGCGCAGAAGTCGGCGCAAACGGAACCGGCCGGCCAGGCAGCACAGACCGGGCCGGCATTCGAAGCGCCACAGCGTCCGGATATGGCCGGGCCGGGCGGCGCCGTCGGCGAGACTGGCGCGGCGCACGAAGCAATACGCGAAGTCACGAACGAAGTTACAAACGACGCGACAGACGCAACCAACCCCGCAGCAAGCGACGCCACAAACGCCGCTCAAGAACACGCCGAAACGGCAAACGCAGTACCGCGGAGCGGCGTCGCCGGGACTGCACAGCATCACGATCCGGTCTCCCAGACCGATTCGGCAGCACTCGCGCACGACTCGGGCATGTCTCGCAACACGGAGCATGCGACCGGGCCGAACCCGATCGAGGCGGCGCACGACGATTCCGAGGATCGCCGTGAGGCCGCACAGGACGCAGGCTTTCTGACCGACGACGAAACCGAGTCGCGCAGCGCCTGACGTAACCGAACTTTTTTTGCCGCGCCCGCAACGGGCGCGCGCGACCTGACATTTTGAGGTTGTTTTGACACATACCCACGACACCGATTCGTCCGAATCCGAGCGCGCCGTGCCGTCGGCGCGGGCCGACGAAGCGCGCAACCCGCAAGCGCCGGCAGGCGAGGGCGAGCGCCCGGCACAGAGCGCGGAAGCCGACGGCGAAGAGCGTCCGCGCCGCGGTCTGCGTCGCGGGCCGCGCAGCCTGATCGCGCGCCGCCGCGCCGGGGCGAAGACGAAGGCTGCCGAAAACGCGTCCATGCAGGCCGCGCCGGTCGTTACCGAGGCGCCGCCGGATGGCGAGGTCGTCACGCAGGTGCGCATGCCGCGCAAGGACGCGGGCGCGAAGCAGGGCGCGCGGCGCAATGCGGGCGGCGCGAAACGAGAGGGGCAACGCGAGGGTCAGCAAGGCCAGCGCGAGCGTCAGCCGCGTGAGGGTCAACGCGAGGGGCAGCGCCAGAACCGTCGCGGCGCCGACGCAAACGTGGCTGCGGATTCCGCTCAAGACGATCTGTTCTCGTACGTGATGTCGCCGGCGTTCGACGCCGACAACAGCACGACCGGCGGCGTGCGCGCGCCGATGCTGCGCCGAGGCAAGGCGGCTGGTCCGAAGCGCGTGCTGTCGCCGGACGACGATGCGCCGAAGCTGCACAAGGTGCTCGCCGAAGCGGGCATGGGCTCGCGCCGCGACATGGAAGAGCTGATCATCGCCGGCCGCGTGTCGGTGAACGGCGAACCAGCGCACATCGGCCAGCGCATCATGCCGACCGACCAGGTTCGCATCAACGGCAAGCCGGTCAAGCGCAAGCTGGCGAGCAAGCCGCCGCGCGTGCTGCTGTACCACAAACCGACCGGCGAAATCGTCAGCCACGCGGACCCGGAAGGCCGTCCGTCGGTGTTCGACAAACTCCCGCCGATGAAGACCGCCAAGTGGGTC
This sequence comes from Paraburkholderia sp. Ac-20336, assembly GCF_017105025.1. Classification (NCBI taxonomy): domain Bacteria; kingdom Pseudomonadati; phylum Pseudomonadota; class Betaproteobacteria; order Burkholderiales; family Burkholderiaceae; genus Paraburkholderia; species Paraburkholderia sp. Ac-20336. The sequence goes on from NZ_JAAGPS010000059.1 coordinate 14,462, forward strand.
GCCGTCGGCCGTCTCGACTTCAACACCGAAGGTCTGCTGATGCTGACCACCTCGGGCGATCTCGCGAACCGCTTCATGCATCCGCGCTACAGCGTCGAGCGCGAGTACGCGGTGCGGGTGGTCGGCGAACTCGCGGAAGGCATGCGCCAGAAGCTGCTGCACGGCGTCGAGCTCGAGGACGGTCCGGCGAATTTCCTGCGCATCCGCGATGGCGGCGGCGAAGGCACCAATCACTGGTATCACGTCGCGCTTGCCGAAGGGCGTAACCGCGAGGTGCGCCGTATGTTCGAGGCAGCCGGGCTGATGGTCAGCCGGCTGATCCGCACGCGCCACGGCCCGATCTCGCTGCCGAAGGGGCTGAAACGCGGCCGCTGGGAGGAACTCGACGACAACCAGGTGCGCGCGCTGATGGCGTCGGTCGGCCTGAAGGCGCCGAGCGAGGAGCGCGGTGGCCGCAATGCGGCGCCGGAGCGCCGGCAGCCGGACCCGATGCAGACGTCGATGGGCTTCATCAACCGCGAGCCGGTGCTGATGTCGCATAGCCGCTTCGAGCAGCAGCCGCGCGGTCAGGGCCGCCGGGGTGCGGCGGGCGGCGGCTTCGGTACGGGTATGGGCGGCGGTGCCGGTACCGGCTACGGCAACCGCGGTGCCGGCGGTCAGCGCGGCCGCGATGTCGACGGCAATCGTGCGCCGTCGCCCAACGGCAATCGCGCGCGCCCGGGCGGCAAGCGTGCCGCTCCCGGTAACACGGGCAATCGCGCGCCGGGCGGCAATCGTGGCGGTAACGCCAATCGCGGCGGCGGCAACACAGGGGCGGGCGGCGCAAATCGTGGCAACGGTGGCGGTACGGCACGCGGCCGTTCGCGCGGCCGCTAAGCGGAGTTTCTCGTGGTGGTTGGGGCGGTCGCCTAAGGCGGCTGTCCCCAGGTAATCAGCGGATGGCGGTCATGCTGCCATCGACAGCGTCGGGCGCTTGATCGATCCCTTCGGCAAGCGACGCCGTTTGCGCACGACAGCGAGCCGTGACTCGTTTTTAGCGGTTTTTCCGGCTCGCCATTGGCCGCGCTCAGCAGGTCTTTCGGATTTGGGAATGCGCGCGAAACCGCGGCGCGAATCAATGCGGGACGAGTCGCCCAAACTCAACGGCGAGATTCGTCCGGGTGCTGTTTGAGGCAATACGGGCCGTTCCGTAAAAGCCCGATCTTGCCGCCGCTTTTCCCAAAGATTCCTATTAAATCAAGCGGAAATGCGCGCCGTGCAGCGTTCGGCGGATTGCGTTTGGGCCGAAAAATGGCTACAATCGCGGAGTCGCTGGGCGTACGGTTTTTCATGTGCGGCTCAGGTGCGACCACCGGCAACAAGATGATGGGCGTTCAGCCCATTTTTTTTTGCCGCTTACTTCAGCGTGGTTCGGCATCTCGGGTTCGCACGAACGTGCGCCGGCTTGGCGCGCGGCCCGCATTGGTTGTTTGCTGAAGAGGCGCGAGGCTCGCTGCGCGAACATCTAAGAGGGCACTGTGCAACTGACGGAACTGATTGAAACCACGGTCGTGGGACTCGGCTACGAGCTCGTCGATCTCGAGCGCACCGGGCGCGGCATGTTGTGTATCTATATCGACCAGCCGGCCGGCATCGCGATCGAAGACTGCGAGAAGGTCACGCGTCAGCTCCAGCACGTTCTGACGGTCGAAAATATCGATTATGAGCGGCTTGAAGTGTCGTCGCCGGGTCTCGACCGCCCGCTGAAAAAACTGGCGGATTTTGAGCGCTTCGCGGGCAGCGAGGCGGTAATCACACTGAAAAAGCCATTGGACGGACGGAAATCGTACCGGGGCATTCTGCATGCTCCGCAAGGCGAGACGATCGGTCTGGAATTTGAAGGAAAAGAAGGCGCCGCGATGCTCGATTTCACGCTCGCGGACATGGACAAGGCGCGCCTTGTTCCGAAAGTTGACTTTAGGAGCCGCAAACAATGAGTCGCGAAGTGTTGATGCTGGTGGATGCGCTGGCACGCGAGAAGAATGTCGATAAGGACGTGGTATTTGCCGCGCTCGAAGCGGCTCTCGCTTCGGCCTCCAAGAAACTCTTCGAAGAAGATGCGGATATTCGCGTCCATATCGACCGTGAAAGCGGCGAGCACGAAACGTTTCGCCGCTGGAAGGTGGTGCCGGACGAAGCCGGGCTGCAGGAGCCGGATCAGGAAATCCTGCTGTTCGAGGCTCGCGAGCAGCAGCCCAATATCCAGCTCGACGAGTTCATCGAAGAACCGGTGCCGTCGATCGAATTCGGCCGTATCGGCGCGCAGGCCGCCAAGCAGGTGATCCTGCAGAAGGTGCGCGACGCCGAACGCGAGCAGATCCTGAACGACTTCCTCGAGCGCGGTGAGCACATCATGACCGGCTCGGTGAAGCGCCTCGACAAGGGCAACTTCATCGTCGAATCGGGCCGTGTCGAAGCGTTGCTGCGCCGCGACCAGCTGATTCCGAAGGAAAACCTGCGCGTGGGCGACCGCGTGCGCGCCTATATCGCGAAGGTCGACCGCACCGCGCGTGGTCCGCAGATCGAGCTGTCGCGCACGGCGCCCGAATTCCTGATGAAGCTGTTCGAGATGGAAGTGCCGGAAATCGAGCAGGGTTTGCTCGAGATCAAGGCCGCCGCTCGCGATCCGGGCGTGCGCGCGAAGATCGGCGTGGTCGCCTATGACAAGCGCATCGATCCGATCGGCACCTGTGTCGGCATTCGCGGCTCGCGCGTGCAGGCCGTCCGTAATGAGCTCGGTGGCGAAAACGTCGACATCGTGCTATGGTCGGAAGACCCCGCCCAGTTCGTGATCGGCGCTCTCGCGCCGGCAGCCGTGCAGTCGATCGTCGTCGATGAAGAAAAACATTCGATGGACGTCGTCGTCGACGAGAACGAACTCGCGGTCGCGATCGGCCGCAGCGGCCAGAACGTGCGTCTTGCCAGCGAACTCACCGGCTGGCAGATCAACATCATGACGCCGGACGAATCTGCGCAGAAGCAGAATCAGGAGCGCGGCGTTCTGCGCGACCTGTTCATGGCGCGTCTCGATGTCGACGAGGAAGTCGCCGACATCCTGATCGACGAAGGCTTCACGAGCCTCGAAGAGATCGCCTACGTGCCGCTCAACGAAATGCTCGAAATCGAGGCATTCGACGAAGACACCGTTCACGAACTCCGTAACCGCTCGCGCGACGCATTGCTGACGCAGGCGATCGCGAACGAAGAAAAGGTCGAAAATGTAGCGCTCGACCTGAAGAGCCTGGACGGCATGGACGCCGACCTGCTCGCGAAGCTGGCCGAACATCAGGTTCAGACGCGCGACGAACTCGCCGAGCTGGCCGTGGATGAACTGGTCGAGATGACCGGAATGGAAGAGGATGCCGCTAAGGCGTTGATCATGAAAGCACGTGAACACTGGTTCCAGTGAGAAATGACCATGGCGCACTGAATTGAACGCGGCCGCGAGGCCGCATGACCCGATGCTAACCGCAAGGAATCGGTCCTTGCATTAAGAGGAATGAATGGCGAGTAACAACGTAGCCCAATTTGCCGCGGAACTGAAAATGCCTGCTGGCGTGCTGCTCGAGCAGCTGCAGGCAGCGGGCGTCCAGAAGGCGAGCGAAGACGACAACCTGTCCGAGGCGGACAAGGCGCGTCTGCTCGATCACTTGCGCAAGTCGCATGGCTCGAACGATGCCGACAAGCGCAAGATTACGCTGACGCGCCGGCATACGTCGGAGATCAAGCAGTCCGATGCGACGGGCAAAGCTCGCACCATTCAGGTCGAGGTGCGCAAGAAGCGCACGTTCGTCCGCCGCGACGAGACCGTCGCGGAAGGCGGGGATGCATCGAATCATGTGGCCGAGAGTTCGGATGCCGAAGATCTCGAACTTCAGCGTCGTGAAGAGGAAGCGCGTCACGAGGCCGAACTGCTCGAAAAGCAGGCGCAGGAACTGAAAGCTCGCCAGGAACAGCTCGAACGCGAAGAGGCCGAGCGCCAGGCGCGCGAGCAGGCTGCGGAAGCCGAGCGTCAGCGCGCGGAAGAAGAGGCGAAGAAGCGCGCGGCGGCTGTGGCCGAAGCGGCGGCTCGCGAGAAGGCCCAGCAGGCGGCACAGGCTGCGGAGCCGGTTGCCGCGAAGGGCAGCGAGCAGGACGACGAACGCGCGGCGGCGGAACGTGCTGCGCAACGCGAAGCCGCGAAAAAAGCGGAAGACGCCGCGCGTCAGGCCGCCGAGAAAGCGCGTGCCGAGCAGGAAGAAATCGCCAAGCGCCGCGCGGCGGCGGAAGCCGAAGCGCGCGCGATTCGCGAAATGATGAACACGCCGCGCAAGGCGCAGGTGAAGGCGCCGGAACCGGCACCGAAGCCCGTCGAGCCGGCCAAGGCCGCCGAAGCGAAGGGCACGCTGCACAAGCCGGCCCGTCCGGCAGGCGAAGCGCCGGCCCGTCCGGCTGCGAAAAAGCCGGCAGCCGCGGCGCCGGCCTCGACCACGAGCGCTCCGTCCGCCGGCGACAAGAAAAAGCCCGGCGGCGGCAAGAGCGGCAGCTGGCAGGACGACGCAGCGAAGCGCCGCGGCATCAAGACGCGCGGCGATTCGAGCGGTGGCGTCGATCGCGGCTGGCGCGGCGGTCCGAAGGGCCGCGGCAAGCATCAGGAACAGTCCACCACGTTCCAGGCGCCGACCGAGCCGATCGTGCGTGAAGTGCACGTGCCGGAAACCATCACCGTTGCCGATCTCGCGCACAAGATGGCGGTGAAGGCGTCGGAAGTCATCAAGGTGATGATGAAGCTCGGCCAGATGGTCACGATCAACCAGATGCTGGACCAGGAAACGGCGATGATCATCGTCGAGGAACTGGGCCACCACGCGGTCGCGGCGAAGCTGGACGATCCGGAAGCGATGCTGGTCGAAGGCGAAGTGAGCGATGCCGAAGCGCTGCCGCGTCCGCCGGTCGTCACCGTGATGGGTCACGTCGACCACGGCAAGACCTCGCTGCTCGACTACATCCGTCGCGCGAAGGTGGCGGCGGGCGAAGCGGGCGGCATTACGCAGCACATCGGCGCTTACCACGTCGAAACGCCGCGCGGCGTCATCACGTTCCTCGACACGCCAGGTCACGAAGCTTTTACGGCAATGCGTGCACGCGGTGCGAAGGCCACCGACATCGTGATTCTGGTCGTGGCCGCCGACGACGGCGTGATGCCGCAGACGAAGGAAGCGATTTCCCACGCGAAGGCCGGCGGCGTGCCGCTCGTCGTCGCGATCAACAAGATCGACAAGCCGGATGCGAACCTCGAGCGCGTGAAGCAGGAGCTCGTCGCGGAAGGCGTCGTGCCGGAAGAATACGGCGGCGATTCGCCGTTCGTGCCGGTGTCGGCGAAAACCGGCGCGGGCATCGACGATCTGCTCGAAAACGTGCTGCTGCAGGCCGAAGTGCTGGAACTGAAGGCACCGGTCGAAGCACCGGCCAAGGGTCTCGTCATCGAAGCGAAGCTCGACAAGGGTAAGGGCCCGGTGGCCACGATCCTCGTGCAGTCGGGTACGCTGAACCGTGGCGACGTCGTGCTCGCGGGCAGTGCCTACGGCCGCGTGCGTGCCATGCTCGACGAAACCGGCAAGCCGACCAAGTCCGCTGGCCCGTCGATCCCGGTCGAAATCCAGGGTCTGTCGGAAGTGCCGCAGGCCGGGGAAGAAGTCATCGTCATGCCGGACGATCGCAAGGCGCGTGAAGTCGCGCTGTTCCGTCAGGGCAAGTTCCGCGACGTCAAGCTCGCGAAGCAGCAGGCCGCGAAGCTCGAAAACATGCTCGAGCAGATGGGCGAAGGCGAAGTGCAGTACATGCCGCTCATCGTCAAGGCCGACGTGCAGGGCTCGCAGGAAGCGCTGGTCCAGTCGCTGCAGAAGCTCTCCACCGACGAAGTGCGCGTGCAGATCGTGCACGGCGCGGTCGGCGGCATCAGCGAGTCGGACGTCAACCTCGCAACGGCGTCGAAGGCGGTCATCATCGGCTTCAACACCCGTGCGGATGCGCAGGCTCGCAAGCTCGCGGAATCCAACGGCGTCGACATCCGCTACTACAACATCATCTACGACGCAGTGGATGAGGTGAAGGCGGCCATGTCGGGCATGCTGGCGCCGGAGAAGCGCGAAGTCGTGACGGGCACGGTCGAAGTGCGCCAGGTCTTCAAGGTGCCAAAGGTCGGCGCGGTGGCCGGCTGTATGGTCACGGACGGTTTCGTCAAGCGCTCGTCGTCGGTGCGTGTGCTGCGCAACAACGTCGTCATCTTCACGGGCGAGCTCGATTCGCTCAAGCGCTTCAAGGACGACGTCAAGGAAGTCCGTCAGGGCTTCGAGTGCGGTATGTCGATCAAGAACTTCAACGATATCGTCGAAGGCGATCAGTTCGAAGTGTTCGAGGTCACCGAAGTCGCGCGTACGCTGTAATTCACGCGACACGGCACAACGGGCGGAGCGGGCTTTAACGCCCGCTCCGCCCGTTGTTTTTGAGGCCGCCGTTGCGCGACCGCGCGAACCATTTTTTGTATCCGTCAACGCGGATCATCAACACCATGCCTAAAAAACGTTCTTCTCCCAATCGCAACGTGCAGATCGCCGACCAGATCCAGCGCGACCTGTCGGAGCTGCTGCGCGAGGTCAAGGACCCGCGCATCGGCATCGTCACGATTCAGAGCGTCGAGCTGACGCCGGACTATGCGCACGCGAAGGTCTACTTCACGACGCTGACCGGTGACCCGCAGCAGACGCTCGAAGCGCTCAGTCATGCGGCGGGCCATCTGCACAACATGCTGTTCAAGCGCCTGCATATCCATACGGTGCCGACGCTGCATTTCCATTACGACAAAACGATCGAGCGCGCCGTCGAGATGTCGCGTCTGATCGACGAGGCGAACGCCACGCGCGCGAAAGACGACTGAGCGTGTCCCGTGCCGCGGTGTTCGCCGTAGCGCCCGGCGCCGTTTCGTATTCCTCGAAGTCTTTGCCTCACTGACATGACTGCACCTCAACGCCCCCGCGTGCCGCGTCGCGCGCTCGACGGCGTGCTGCTGCTCGACAAGCCGATCGGGCTGTCGAGCAACGACGCCCTGATTCGCGCGAAGCGTCTCTATCTGGCGAAAAAGGCGGGCCATACCGGCACGCTCGACCCGCTCGCGACCGGTCTGCTGCCGCTGTGTTTCGGCGAGGCCACCAAGTTTTCGCAAGACCTGCTCGAAGCCGACAAAACCTACGAGGCCACGATGCGCCTCGGCATTCGCACGACCACCGGCGACGCTGAAGGCGAAGCGCTCGACACGCGCGCCGTGACCTGCGACGAAGCGGCAGTGCGGGTGGCCTTGGCGCGCTTTATTGGCGATATCGTCCAGGTGCCGCCGATGTATTCGGCGCTCAAACGCGACGGCAAGCCGCTCTACGAATACGCGCGGGCCGGGCAGACGGTCGCGCGCGAAGGGCGTCAGGTGATGATCCATGCGCTCGAACTGATCGCGTGCGCGCTGCCCGACGTGACGTTTCGCGTGACGTGCAGCAAGGGCACCTATGTGCGCACGCTGGCCGAGGATATCGGCGAAGCGCTCGGTTGTGGCGCGCATCTGGTTGCGCTGCGGCGCACGGGCGTCGGCGCGCTGACGCTCGAACACGCGGTTACGCTCGATGCCTTGTCCGACGCGACGCAAGCCGAGCGAGACGGATGGCTGCAACCGGTCGATGCGTTGCTGTCGACGTTTCCCGAGGTCCACCTGAACGAAGACGACACGCGTCGCTTTCTGCACGGCCAGCGCCTGAAGCTGTCGTCGTTGACGATTGGCGCCGACGCCGCGAACGCGCCGCGCGTGAGGGTGTACGCGGCACAGGGGCGGCTCCTCGGCGTCGCGAAACAGGGCGAAGGCGTGCTGGCGCCCGAACGCCTGGTGGTGACGACCGGGAGCTAGGCTCGCGTAACGTGTGATGTCTGATCCGGAAGCGCAGCGACTTCTCTGGCCGCCGCGCAGATAAAAAAAGCGGGATCGCCATCAGGCGATCCCGCTTTTTTCATGCCGTCCTGCTTATGTTGCCGAACCGTTACGAAACCTCAGTGCGCCGCGGCCGCTGCCGCGCCGGCATCGCCGCCCGCCCGCTCCGGCCGTGTGATCCAGATCAGCGCGATCAGTGCGACGAAAATGCCGGCTGAAGTGAAGAACAGATCGTTCACGCCGAGTTGCGCGGCCTGCTGCGAGACCATGTTGTTGAAGAGGCCGTAGGTCTGCGCCTGGCTGAAGCCCGCGCTACCCATCTGCTGCATCGACTGATCGAACACCGGGTTGTACACGTTCGCCTGCGCGGTCAGCCGCGCGTGATGCGTGATCGTGCGGTGATCCCACGCGGTCTGGAAGATCGAGGTGCCGATGCCGCCGCACATGATCCGCACGAAGTTCGACAGACCCGATGCCGCCGGAATGCGATGGCCCGGCAGACCCGACAGCGTGATCGACACGAGCGGGATGAAGAAGCCGGCCATGCCGATGCCTTGAATCAGCGTCGGCAGTGTCAGCGACCACGTATCGACGCCGGTCGTATAACGCGAGCGCATCCAGAAGCACAGCGCGAATATCAGGAACGACAGCGTCGCGATATAGCGCGGATCGGTGCGCGGCAGAACCTTGCCGGTGATCGGCGAGAGCAGGATCGCGAACAGTCCGACGGGCGCCATCACGAGTCCGGCCTCGGTTGCGGTGTAGCCGAGATCGGTTTGCAGCCACAGCGGCAGCAGCACGAGATTGCCGAAGTAGAGCCCGTAGCCGATCGACAGCGCGACCGTGCCGCCCGTGAAATTACGCCGGCTGAAGAGCGACAGGTCGACGACCGGATGCTCGGCCGTCAACTCCCATACGATGAAGAACGCGAGCGCGATCACGGCAACGAGCGCGAGCACGACGATCGTCGTCGACGAGAACCAGTCGAGGTCCTTGCCCTTGTCGAGCATCACCTGCAGCGAGCCGACCCAGACGATCAGCAGGCCGAGGCCGACGCCGTCGATCGGCGCCTTCCTGATGACCGAATCGCGGTTGCGGAAGATCATCCATGTCGCGGCGGCCGCGATCGCGCCGACCGGAATGTTGACGTAGAAGATCCACGGCCATGAGATGTTGTCGGAAATCCAGCCGCCGAGAATCGGGCCGGCGACCGGCGCGATCAGCGTGGTCATGGCCCACATCGACAACGCCATCGGCGCCTTCGCGCGCGGATAGCTCGCGAGCAGCAGCGTTTGCGACAGCGGAATCATCGGACCGGCCACCGCGCCTTGCAAGACGCGCGAGGCGAGCAGGAACGGCAGGTTCGGCGAGAGTCCGCACATCCATGACGAGATCACGAACAGCACGATCGACGCCATGAAGAGGCGCACCTGGCCGATGCGGTCGGTGAGCCAGCCAGTCAGCGGCACCGAGATCGCGTTGGCGACCGCGAACGACGTGATGACCCACGTGCCCTGGTCCGACGATACGCCGAGGTCGCCGGAAATCGACGGGATCGACACGTTCGCGATCGACGTGTCCAAAACGTTCATGAACACGGCGAGCGACACCGCGATGGTGCCGATCACCAGTTGCGCGCCCTCGAGCGGCGGGTGAGGGACTTGCGCCTGAGCCTGAGCCATTGAAAAAGCCTTCTATGAATCGTCGCGCGGAGTTTTAGCTGTTCCTTAGCCCTTCTTCGCCGTCGGCTGGGCGGCCGCGCCGCCGTTTTGCACCGTCGACTTCTGCGCACCGCCGTTCGCATTCGGCCCCGCGTTTTCCGCGATGATGCGTGCGATGACCGCATCGGCTTCGTCGCCGTACTTGTCGAAGACATTGGTCTGGTAGGCCGTGGTCGGTGCCTGGCCGAGCTGGCCGCCGGTCTCGTCCTTGATGTCGACGTCAGCCTGCATCGACAGACCGATGCGCAGCGGGTGCTTTTCGAGTTCCTGCGGATCGAGCGCGATACGCACCGGCAGACGCTGCACGACCTTGATCCAGTTGCCGGTCGCATTCTGCGCCGGCAGCAGCGAGAACGCCGAACCCGTGCCGGCCGAGAAGCCGACCACCTTGCCGTGATACGGCACCGACGAACCGTACACGTCGGCCGTCAGTTCGACCGGCTGGCCGATGCGCATATGCTTGAGCTGCACTTCCTTGAAGTTCGCGTCGACCCACACGTCGTGCAGCGGCACGATCGCCATCAGCGGCGTGCCCGGCGAGACGCGCTGGCCGACCTGCACCGAGCGCTTCGCGACGTAGCCCGTGACCGGCGCCGGCAGCGTGTTGCGCGCGTTGTTCAGATACGCGTCGCGAACCTTCGCGGCGGCGGCCTGCACGTTCGGGTGATCGGTGATCGTGGTGTTCGCGGTCAGCGCGTGGTTTGCCGCCAGTTGCTGTTTGGCGGCGTCGAGCGCGGCCTGGGCGGTTTTCACGGAATCGCGGGCATGCGAGATTTCTTCCTGCGACACCGCGCCGGTTTGCGCGACGGCCAGACGGCGCTTGAGGTCGTCCTCGGCGCGCGACAGATCGGCCTGGCGCGCCGCGACCTGCGCTTCGTACTGGCTGTCGTCGGCGAACAGGCCGCTCACCTGGCGCACCACTTGCGCGAGATTGGCCTCGGCCTGTTCGAGCGCGACGCGCGCGTCGGCCGGATCGAGCACGACGAGCGGGTCGCCGGCCTTGACGACCTGTGTGTCGTCGGCGTTCACCGCGATCACGGTGCCCGTGACCTGCGGCGTGATCTGCACGACGTTGCCGCTCACGTAAGCGTCGTCGGTGTCTTCATGAAAGCGCGCGACGAGGAAGTAGTACAGGCCGTACGCGACCGCGGCAATCAGGATCACGATGACGAGTAGCGTCATCATGCGCTTGCGTTTGCCGTTGTTCGCCGTTTGCGGCGGGGTGGCGGGCTGTTGGGGAGTGCTCATTGATGTGCTCCGGGTTCTTTTGTACGGCGTCGTTGACTCGTTGATTCGTGCGGATGCGTTGGCGTCGGCGTGGCGGTGGGCGGCTTATTTCGCGGCGGTGCTGGCGGCGGCACTCGTATCGGTGCCCGTTGCCGATGCCGGGGCGTCGGTCGGCACCACGAGACCGCTCCGGGTTGCGTCGAAGCCGCCGCCCAGCGCCTTGATGAGGCCGATCTGCAGATCGCGGCGGCGCATTTTCAGCCCCGTCACCGTCTGCTCGGCGGCGAGCCTGTTCTCGTCGGCGGTCAGTACCTGCAACTGCGGCGACAGGCCCGCCTTGTAGCGCACCACGGCGAGCTGATACGCTTTGCTCGACGCGTCGAGCGCGCGCTGGGCGTCGCCCGACTGCTGGTCGATCGAGCGGATCGACGATACCTGCGTCGACACGTCCTGCAGCGCGTTGATCAGCGTCTGGTTGTAGTTCGCGACGTCGAGGTCGAAGTCGGCATAGCGGCCCTTCAGCTGCGCGCGCAGCGCGCCGGCGTCGAAGATCGGTAGATGGATCGCCGGGCCGAACTGGGTCTGACGGCTCGCCGCGGTCAGAAAGCGCCCCCAGCCGAGCGCGTCGAAACCGAAACCGGCCGCGAGGTTCACGTCCGGGAAAAACTCGGCTTTCGCTTCCTTGACGTCGTGCATCGCGGCTTCGACCTGCCAGCGGGCGGCGACGATGTCCGCGCGGCGCGCCACCAGATCGGCCGGGATGTTGTCCGGCAGCGCGACCGTGTCGCCGCCCGTGAGCGCGGGTTTGGCGATCTGCATGCCGCGGTCCGGGCCCTTGCCGAGCAGCGCGCCGAGCTGATAGCGCACGACCGTGATCTGGCCGTCGAGGTCGGTCAGGTTCGACTGGCTGGTCGCGATGTTGCCGACGGCCGTTTGCTTCTCGACGTTGGAGTCGAGACCGGCGGCCACGCGGCCGTTGGTGATGCGGCCGACATCCTGGCGGTTGGCGATCTCGCGCGCGGCGATATCGCGGAACGCATACAGCTGCGCGAGTTGGTTGTAGGTACTCGCCACCGACGCGGCGAGCGTCACGCGCGCCTGCTGTACGTCCGCTTCGGCGGCTTTCTGTTGCGACACGGCCTGGCCGAGACGCTGGCGGTTCTTGCCCCACAGGTCGAGGTCCCACGACGCGCTCGCGAGCACGTTGTTTTCGCTAAACCACGTGCCGCCGTACGGGGGCGGGTAGAGACCGTTCGCCGAGAACAGTTCGCGCGTCCACGAATAGCTGCCGTTGACCTTCGGGAACAGCGCCGAGCGCGAGCTTTCGATATACGACGAAGCCTTCGCGAGACGCGCCTGCGCCTGGGCGATCGACGGGCTGCCCTCGAGCGCTTCCGCGATCAGCTTCGGCAGTTGCGGGTCGCCGAACTGGTTGGCCCAGTCGAGCGAGGGCCACTGGCCACCTTCGCTGGGCAGGCTCTGCGTCGACTCATACTGCGCCGGCGACGCGATCTGCTTGTCGCTCTTCACGCCGATGTAGTTCGCGCACCCCGTGAGGGCGAGCGCCGTCACCGCGGCGGCGACGGCGGCCCGGCTCGGAAGCGCGGGCGCGGACAGGAAAAGGGATTTCATCGCTCGACTCTTTGAGTGGAAGGTAATGATGGACGCAGCAAGCAATTTCTCAGGATTTACCGTCGGGATTGCCGGCGGCCTCGCGGGTCAGTCCCGTCTGTTCGCCGGAATTGACGAGCACCCGGCGCAGCATGCTCTTCAGGAAACCCACTTCCTCGGCGGTGAAACCGTTCAGCAGGCTGTCGAGCACACTATTGAAAATGCCCGGCATGCGGGCGGCGATTGCGTGGCCTTCGGGTGTCAGCGCGAGGCGCACGACGCGCCGGTCTTCGTTGCTGCGCACCCGGGTGAGCAGGCCGCGCTTTTCGAGCCGGTCGATCAGGCGGGTGACGGCGCTGGCGTCGATGCCGTATTCGCGGGCCAGTTCGGCGGCCAGCAGGCATTTGCCGCTCGCCACCATGAACAGGATGCTGCCCTGCTGGCTGGTGATGCCCAACTCGGCCATGCTGCGCTGCGTGATCAGGTTGGACATGGTCGATTTCACCCGCGAGAGGAGATAGCCGACGCTTTCGCCGAGTTGATACTCGCTAAGGTCCGGCATGGATTCGGTGGACGGCTCCGACATGATTCTCGTGCGAATGCAATGGTTGACTAGGCATTAGTATAGTCGGCTGTTGATTGACGCGACAAGCGTTATTACAGCTTAGGCAAGGATTCTTTCCCGCTCGGACGATGAGGGTAAGGTTCGTCGAGGGGCGGCGCCGGGCGGGTTGCCAGCCGGCACGCAGTAGAAGAAAGAAGGGCGGTCTATCGGGGAATACCAGAGAGCATCATTTCGCCATGCTATAATGTTGGGTTCCCAAAAGTGCGCTTTGGGCTTGTTGTCGGGGTGATCTCCCCAACCAGCAGCATAAGCAAGCGGCGCACTCCAACTGTCTCCAGGTTTCCTATGACCCGCGCCCTACGCAACATCGCCATCATTGCTCACGTCGACCACGGCAAGACCACGCTCGTCGACCAGCTCCTCCGCCAGACCGCCACGTTCCGCGAGAACCAGCAGATCGCCGAGCGCGTGATGGACTCGAACGACATCGAAAAGGAGCGCGGCATCACGATCCTGTCGAAGAACTGCGCGGTGGAGTACGAAGGCACGCACATCAACATCGTCGACACGCCGGGGCACGCCGACTTCGGCGGCGAAGTGGAGCGCGTGCTGTCGATGGTCGACTCGGTGCTGCTGCTCGTCGACGCGGTGGAAGGCCCGATGCCGCAAACCCGCTTCGTCACGAAGAAGGCGCTCGCGCTCGGCCTGAAGCCGATCGTCGTGGTCAACAAGGTCGACCGCCCGGGTGCGCGCGTCGACTGGGTCATCAACCAGACTTTCGACCTGTTCGACAAGCTCGGCGCAAGCGAAGAGCAGCTCGATTTCCCGATCGTCTACGCATCGGGTCTCAATGGTTATGCCGGCCTCACGGCGGACGTGCGCGACGGCGACATGCGGCCGCTGTTCGAGGCGATCCTCAAGCACGTGCCGGTGCGCCCGGCCGACCCGGAAGGTCCGCTGCAACTGCAGATCACCTCGCTCGACTATTCGTCGTACGTCGGCCGTATCGGTATCGGTCGTATCACGCGCGGCCGCATCAAGCCGGGCATGGCCGTTGCAGTGCGCTCGGGTCCGGAAGGCGAAATCCTCAATCGCAAGATCAACCAGGTGCTGTCGTTCAAGGGGCTCGACCGCGTGCAGGTCGACTCGGCTGAAGCGGGCGACATCGTGCTGATCAACGGTATCGAGGAAGTCGGCATCGGCGTGACGATCTGTTCGCCGGAACAGCCGGAAGCGCTGCCGATGATCACGGTCGACGAACCCACGCTGACGATGAACTTCCTCGTCAACTCGTCGCCGCTCGCGGGCCGCGAGGGCAAGTTCGTCACGAGCCGCCAGATTCGCGACCGCCTGATGAAGGAACTGAATCACAACGTCGCGCTGCGCGTGCGCGATACCGGCGACGAAACTACGTTCGAAGTGGCGGGCCGCGGCGAGCTGCACCTGACCATTCTGGTCGAAAACATGCGCCGCGAAGGCTACGAGTTGGCCGTGTCGCGTCCGCGCGTCGTGATGCAGGAAGTCGAAGGCGTCAAGCACGAGCCGTACGAAAACCTGACCGTCGACATGGAAGACACCCACCAGGGGGGCGTGATGGAAGAACTCGGCCGCCGCAAGGGCGAAATGCTTGACATGGCATCGGACGGCCGTGGCCGCACGCGTCTCGAGTACCGCATTTCGGCGCGCGGCCTGATCGGCTTCCAGTCGGAATTCCTCACGCTCACGCGCGGCACGGGCCTGATGAGCCACACGTTCGATTCGTACCAGCCGGTCAAGGACGGCGCGGTCGGCGAGCGCCGCAACGGCGTGCTGATCTCGCAGGACGACGGCGCGGCCGTTGCGTACGCACTGTGGAAGCTGCAGGACCGCGGCCGCATGTTCGTGTCGCCGGGCGAGGCGCTGTACGAAGGCATGATCATCGGCATTCACAGCCGCGACAACGACCTCGTCGTGAATCCGATCAAGGGCAAGCAGCTCACCAACGTGCGCGCCTCGGGCACCGACGAGGCCGTGCGTCTCGTGCCGCCGGTCCAGCTGTCGCTCGAATACGCGGTCGAATTCATCGACGACGACGAACTCGTCGAAGTCACGCCGAAGTCGATCCGTCTGCGTAAGCGCTACCTGAAGGAACACGAGCGCCGCAGCGCGAGCCGCAACAAGGTTGCCGAGTAAGCGACCGCAAGCCGGCGTGACCGGGTAGCAGTAATGGAAGCCACCTTCGGGTGGCTTCGCTGTTTTCGGCCCATCCGTGAAACGCCCGCCGTCACGGGCGTTTGCCCCTATGCGGTTCGCTATCTGGGCTATTCGTTCTGTGCTATGCTCCCGGGTGCACTGTTTTAGGTCCTTCCAAGCAAGACTTGATTCGCGCAATCCGCTAAACGGTCAGGCCGTGTCGCGGAAGGTTCTGTAACCCGCTATTTCTCGAGAAGCTCGAAGAAAGGTGAGCGTAAAAATGATGAAGCAATTCCAGTCGAACTCTTATCTGTTCGGCGGCAATGCTCCGTACGTCGAAGAAATGTACGAAGCGTATCTCGATAATCCGGCGTCAGTGCCCGAGACCTGGCGCAGCTATTTCGATGCGTTGCAAAACGTGCCCGCATCGGACGGCAGCAACGCCAACGACGTGGCCCACGGCCCGATCGTCGAGTCGTTTGCCCAGCGCGCCAAGGCCAATGCCTTCCTGCCGCGCGCAACGGCCGGCGGCGAAGACCTCGCCACCTCCCGCAAACAGGTCTACGTCCAGTCTCTCATCGGCGCATATCGCTTCCTCGGCTCGCAATGGGCCAATCTCGATCCTCTGAAGCGCCGCGAACGTCCCGCAATCCCCGAACTTGAACCCGCGTTCTACGACTTCACCGAAGCCGACATGGACCAGGAGTTCAGTGCAACGAACCTGTACTTCGGGTTCGAGCGGGCGACGCTGCGCGACATCGTCAAGGCGCTGCGCGACACGTACTGCGGCACGATCGGCGCCGAGTACATGTACATCAGCGATCCGGAGCAGAAGCGCTGGTGGAAGGAACGGCTCGAATCGATCCGCTCGACGCCGAACTTCAGCAACGACAAGAAGAAGCACATCCTGAACCGCCTGACGGCCGCTGAAGGCCTCGAGCGTTTCCTGCACACCAAGTACGTCGGCCAGAAGCGCTTCTCGCTCGAAGGCGGCGAGAGCTTCATCGCGGCGATGGACGAAGTCGTGCGCCACGGCGGCGCGAACGGCGTCCAGGAAATCGTCATCGGCATGGCGCACCGCGGCCGTCTGAACGTGCTGGTCAACACGCTCGGCAAGATGCCGGCCGACCTGTTCGCCGAATTCGAAGGCAAGCACGTCGACGATCTGCCGGCCGGCGACGTGAAGTACCACAAGGGCTTCTCGTCGGACGTCGCAACGGAAGGCGGCCCGGTTCACCTGTCGCTCGCGTTCAACCCGTCGCACCTCGAAATCGTCAACCCGGTGGTCGAGGGTTCGGCGAAGGCCCGTATGGACCGTCGCGGCGACGAAACCGGCCTGCAGGTGCTGCCGGTGCAGATCCACGGCGACGCGGCTTTCGCGGGCCAGGGCGTCGTGATGGAAACGCTGAACCTCGCGCAAACGCGCGGTTACGGCACGCACGGCACGCTGCACATCGTCATCAACAACCAGATCGGCTTCACGACGTCGGACCCGCGCGATTCGCGCTCGACGCTGTACTGCTCGGACGTCGTCAAGATGATCGAGGCGCCGGTGCTGCACGTGAACGGCGACGATCCCGAGGCGGTCGTGCTGGCGATCCAGCTCGCGATCGATTTCCGGATCCAGTTCCACAAGGACGTCGTCGTCGACATCGTCTGCTTCCGCAAGCTCGGCCACAACGAGCAGGACACCCCGGCGGTCACGCAGCCGCTCATGTACAAGACGATCGCGAAGCATCCGGGCACGCGCGCGCTGTACGCCGAAAAGCTCGTGCAGCAAGGCGTGATCTCGGCCGACGAAGGCGACGAATTCGTCAAGGCCTACCGCAAGGCGATGGACGAAGGCCACCACACGGTCGACCCGGTGCTCTCGAACTACAAGAGCAAGTACGCGGTGGACTGGGTGCCGTTCCTGAACCGCAAGTGGACCGACGCGGCCGACACGGCCGTGCCGCTCGCGGAACTGAAGCGCCTCGCCGAGCGCATCACCACGATTCCCGAAAACTTCAAGGTTCACCCGCTCGTCGAGCGCGTGATCAACGACCGTCGCGCCATGGGCCGCGGCGAAGCGAAGCTCGACTGGGGCATGGGCGAGCACCTCGCGTTCGCGTCGCTGGTCGCATCGGGTTACGCGGTGCGCCTGACCGGTCAGGATTCGGGCCGCGGCACGTTCACGCACCGTCACGCGGTGCTGCACGACCAGAACCGCGAGCGCTGGAACGACGGCACGTACGTGCCGCTGCAAAACATCGCCGAAGGTCAGGCGAAGTTCACGGTGATCGACTCGGTGCTGTCGGAAGAAGCGGTGCTCGGCTTCGAATACGGCTACTCGACCGCTGAACCGAACACGTTCGTCGCATGGGAAGCGCAGTTCGGCGACTTCGTGAACGGCGCGCAGGTCGTGATCGACCAGTTCATCTCGTCGGGCGAAGTGAAGTGGGGCCGCGTCTCGGGCCTGACCATGATGCTGCCGCACGGCTACGAAGGCCAGGGTCCGGAGCACTCGTCGGCACGTATCGAGCGTTTCCTGCAACTGTGCGCGGACCACAACATGCAGGTCGTTCAGCCGACCACGCCGGCGCAGATTTTCCACCTGCTGCGTCGCCAGATGATCCGCCTGTTCCGCAAGCCGCTGATCGTCTTCACGCCGAAGTCGCTGCTGCGTCACAAGGAAGCCGTGTCGGACCTGTCGGAACTCGCGAAGGGCTCGTTCCAGCCGGTGCTCGGCGAAACCGACGAGTCGATCGACGCGAAGAAGGTCAAGCGCGTGATCGCCTGCTCGGGCCGCGTGTACTACGACCTCGTCGCGCATCGCCGCGAAGCGAAGGCGAACGACGTCGCGATCATCCGTATCGAACAGCTCTATCCGTTCGCGCACAAGCAGTTCGAAGCGGAAATGAAGAAGTACGACAACGCGACCGAAGTGGTCTGGGTGCAGGACGAGCCGCAGAATCAGGGCCCGTGGTTCTACATCGAGCACCACCTGAAGGAAGGCATGAAGGACGGGCAGAAGCTGGCGTACAGCGGCCGTCCGGCTTCGGCCTCGCCGGCAGTCGGTTACTACGCGAAGCACTACGAGCAGCAGAAGGCGCTGGTCGAAGGCGCTTTCGGCCGCCTCAAGAGCGCGTCGATCGCTAAATAAGGAAACAGTCGAGCCGGGAAAGGTGCACCGTAGTGCATTTTTCCCGCGCCGCGCCGAACCGCGTCGAACGGTTCCCATGAGGTTCAGGCGCGGCGCCCGAGGTTCGCAGGCGGTCGTGAAGAAGCGCCGTCACCCGATACGTATTCAGGATACTCATAATGGCTATTGTTGAAGTCAAGGTTCCCCAGCTCTCCGAGTCGGTCTCGGAAGCCACCATGCTGCAGTGGAAGAAGAAGCCGGGCGAGGCTGTCGCTCAGGACGAAATCCTCATCGAAATCGAGACCGACAAGGTCGTGCTCGAAGTGCCGGCTCCGGCTGCGGGCGTGCTCGCGCAAGTCATCTCGAACGACGGCGACACCGTCGTGGCCGACCAGGTGATCGCGAAGATCGACACCGAAGGCAAGGCAGGCGCCGCTGCCGTCGAAGCCGAAGTGAAGCCGGCTCCGGTTGCCGAAGCTGCTGCGGCACCGGCCGCTCAGGCTGCCGCCGCAACGGGTTCGAACACCGCGGCTTCGCCGGCTGCCGGCAAGCTGATGGCGGAGAAGGGCCTGGCCGCTGGCGACGTCGCCGGCACGGGCCGCGATGGCCGCATCACGAAGGGCGACGTGCTCGCCGCCGGCGCTCCGGCTGCCAAGGCTGCACCGGCACCGGCTGCCGCACCGAAGGCCGCCAAGCCGTCGCTGCCGGACGTCAAGGCTCCGGCATCGGCCGACCAGTGGCTCAAGGACCGTCCGGAACAGCGCGTGCCGATGTCGCGTCTGCGTGCGCGTATCGCCGAGCGTCTGCTCGAGTCGCAGCAAACCAACGCCATCCTCACGACGTTCAACGAAGTGAACATGGCGCCGGTCATGGACCTGCGCAACAAGTACAAGGACAAGTTCGAGAAGGAACACGGCGTGAAGCTCGGCTTCATGTCGTTCTTCGTGAAGGCGGCTGTTCACGCGCTGAAGAAGTTCCCGCTCGTGAACGCGTCGATCGACGGTAACGACATCGTCTATCACGGCTACTTCGACATCGGTATCGCGGTCGGTTCGCCGCGCGGTCTGGTGGTGCCGATCCTGCGCAATGCGGATCAGATGAGCCTCGCCGACATCGAGAAGAAGATCGCCGAATTCGGCCAGAAGGCGAAGGACGGCAAGCTGTCGATCGAAGAAATGACGGGCGGTACGTTCTCGATCTCGAACGGCGGCGTGTTCGGCTCGATGCTGTCGACCCCGATCATCAACCCGCCGCAGTCCGCGATTCTCGGCGTGCACGCCACCAAGGAACGCGCTGTGGTCGAAAACGGCCAGATCGTGATCCGCCCGATGAACTACCTCGCGCTCTCGTACGACCACCGTATCATCGACGGCCGCGAAGCGGTGCTGTCGCTGGTCGCGATGAAGGACGCGCTGGAAGATCCGGCGCGCCTGCTGCTCGACCTGTAAGCGCACGTTCCACTGGCGCCGGCCGGCGTGGCCAGCCGGCGCCATCCGCAGTAAGTCTTCAAGCATTCAGCAGTACCGGAACGGCGCGCGCCACCTTAGATGGCCCGGCGCCGTTCCGTCATCAAAGGGATTGTCATGTCCAAAGAATTTGACGTCGTCGTGATCGGCGCGGGCCCCGGCGGTTATATCGCCGCCATTCGCGCAGCGCAGCTCGGCAAGACCGTCGCATGTATCGAAAAGTGGAAGAATCCGGCCGGCGCGCTGAAGCTCGGCGGCACCTGCCTGAACGTCGGCTGCATTCCGTCGAAGGCGCTGCTCGCGTCGTCGGAAGAGTTTGAAAACGCTTCGCATCACCTCGCTGACCACGGTATTTCGGTGGGCGACGTGACGGTCGATATCTCGAAGATGATGGCCCGCAAGGACGGCATCGTCGAGAAGATGACCAAGGGCATCGAATTCCTGTTCCGCAAGAACAAGATCACGTGGCTCCAGGGCCATGGCAAGTTCGCCGGCAAGACCGACGCCGGCGTGCAGATCGAAGTGAGCGGCGAAGGCGAAACCGAAGTCGTCACGGCGAAGAACGTGATCATCGCGACGGGTTCGAAGGCGCGTCATCTGCCGGGCATTCCGGTCGACAACAAGCTGATCGCCGACAACGAAGGCGCGCTCTCGTTCGACTCGGCACCGAAGAAGCTGGCCGTGATCGGCGCGGGCGTGATCGGTCTGGAACTCGGCTCGGTGTGGCGCCGCCTCGGCGCGGAAGTGACCGTGCTCGAAGCGCTGCCGGAATTCCTCGGCGCGGCTGACCAGGCGCTCTCGAAAGAAGCGGCCAAGCAGTTCAAGAAGCAGGGTCTCGACATTCACGTCGGCGTGAAGGTCGGCGAAGTGAAGACGAGCGCGAACGGCGTGACGATCGCCTACACGGATAAGGACGGCAACGCGCAGACGCTCGAAGCCGACCGTCTGATCGTGTCGGTCGGCCGCGTGCCGAACACCGACAACCTCGGCCTCGAAGCGATCGGCCTGAAGGCCAACGAGCGCGGCTTCATCGACGTGAACGACCACTGCGCGACGGCCGTGCCGAACGTGTATGCGATCGGCGACGTGGTGCGCGGCCCGATGCTCGCGCACAAGGCCGAAGACGAAGGCGTGCTGGTCGCGGAAGTGATCGACGGCCAGAAGCCGCACATCGACTACAACTGCGTTCCGTGGGTGATCTACACCGAGCCGGAAATCGCATGGGTCGGCAAGACCGAGCAGCAACTGAAAGCCGAAGGCCGCGAGATCAAGACGGGCCAGTTCCCGTTCATGGCGAACGGCCGCGCGCTCGGCATTGCGAAGGCGGACGGTTTCGTCAAGATGATCGCCGACGCGAAGACCGACGAGCTGCTCGGCGTGCACATCATTTCGGCCAACGCATCGGACCTGATCGCGGAAGCCGTGGTGGCGATGGAATTCAAGGCAGCCTCGGAAGACATCGGCCGCATTTGCCATCCGCACCCGTCGCTGTCGGAAGTCATGCGCGAAGCGGCACTCGCCGTGGACAAGCGCGCGCTGAACATGTAAGCGCGCACGCCTGAGCCGAAACGCAATCCTGGTATCGCCGAAGGCGGGCGGGTTCACTCCCTCCCGCCTTTCTTTTTTGCAGCAACACGATGAACGTCACCGAATACTACGAAAAAGAACTGCAGACCCGCGGTTATCAATCGGACCCGGCGCAGCGCGCGGCGGTCGACCGCCTGCAGCGGTGCTATGAAGAGTGGGTCGAATACAAGTCGCGCCGCTCGAATGCGTTCAAGAAGCTGATCAATCACCCGGATCTACCGCGCGGCGTGTACATGTGGGGCGGCGTCGGGCGCGGCAAGAGCTTCCTGATGGACAGCTTCTACATGATCGTGCCGGTGCAGCGAAAGACGCGTCTGCATTTCCACGAGTTCATGCGCGAAGTGCATCGCGAACTCGAAGAACTGAAAGGCCAGGCCGATCCGCTCGACGAACTCGCGCGCCGCATCGCGAAGCGCTACCGGCTGATCTGTTTCGACGAATTCCACGTATCGGACATCGCCGACGCGATGATTCTGTACCGTCTGCTCGACAAGCTGTTCGAGAACGGCGTGCAGTTCGTGATGACGTCCAACTACGATCCCGATACGCTGTATCCGGACGGTCTGCATCGCGACCGCATGCTGCCCGCGATCGAGCTCATCAAGAACAGGCTCGACGTGCTCAACGTCGATGCGGGCATCGACTATCGGCGTCGCACGCTGGCGCAGGTCGAGATGTATCACTCGCCGCTCGGCGCCGCCGCCGACAAGGCGCTGCGCGACGCTTTCGCGCGGCTTGCCGCGGTGCCCGACGAAAGCCCGCTGCTGCATATCGAGAAGCGCGAGCTGAAGGCGCTGCGCCGCGCCGACGGCGTCGTCTGGTTCGACTTCGCGACGCTGTGCGGCGGCCCGCGCTCGCAGAACGACTACCTTGAGCTCGCGAGCCGTTTTCACGCGGTGATTCTCTCCGGCGTGCCGCAGATGACGGTGCGCATGGCCTCGGAAGCGCGCCGCTTCACATGGCTCATCGACGTGTTCTACGACCACAAGGTCAAGCTGCTGATGTCGGCCGCGGTGCCGCCGGAGCAGTTGTACGTCGACGGGCCGATGGCTAACGAATTCACGCGCACGGTGTCGCGCATCGTCGAGATGCAGTCGAAGGAATATCTCGATACGCCGCGCCGGATCGTCGATACGTCGCTGACGTAAGCCGGCTGCGGTCGCGCATCCGGATTTATCGGACAACGCATTTCAAGATTCGGAGTCGTCTTATATTCCGCGAACGGATGACTGGCTATCTTTTGTTGTAGTTCTGACAAAGGAGGAAGCATGAATCCGTACCGCGATATTACCGATGAAGAATGGCGCCGCGTCGCGCCGCTACTGCCTGAACTGCGTCCGCGCGTCGAGTTGCGCGGCCGGCCGCTTGCCAATACGCGCGCGGTGCTCAATGGCGTGCTGTGGGTCATGTACAGCGGTGCGACGTGGTCCGCGATGCCGCGCAAATACCCGTCGTATCAAACCTGTCACCGCCGCTTCAAAACATGGTATGAGTCCGGCGTGCTCAAGCGCGTGACCGGGCTGCTGCTCGGTGCGTCGAGCGAGGAACTCTGTCGCCTGATGGAAGCGCGCATGCGCACGCATGCGAACGTGCCGCAGAAGGGCAAGGCCGCGGCAAAGGCGCCCGCGGTGGTGCACGTGAAGCCCGGCGTGTGCAGTCCCGCAATCGCCACGCCGTCGTCGGAGTCGCCGTTCGTCTATGGCACGTCGCTCAGGCAGGCCGCATAGCCATGCGCGGGGTTGTCCGTCAATGAAAACGGCCGCGCGATTTTCATCGCCGGCCGTTTCCTGGTCATGCTGCGTGTCTGTTGTGTACCGGGCGCGCTATCGATCCGCTCCACCGCCCTACATCCGTTCAGGCAAGACGCCGCGCTTTACGCGTCGTGTCTTACTGCTGGCGCACCCACGTCTGCGAGCGGCCCAGCAGCGAGACGCCAATATAGCCGCGCACCACGAGCTTGTTGCCGCCGTCTTCGAGATGCATCTTGCACTTGTAGACCTTGCCGTTCTCCGGGTCGAGAATCTGCCCGTGATCCCAGCTGTCGCCATCCTTCTTCATGCTGTCGACGATCGTCATGCCGAGAATCAACTGGTCCTTGCGCGCATCGGTGCATTCGGTGCAGCGGCGATCGGGCTGGTCGTTCGCGCCGAGCCCCTTGATGACCTTGCCGCTCAACTCGCCGTTGCCGTCCTGGGTGATCTGCACGAGTGCCTTCGGCTGGCCGGTGTGATCGTCGATCGTTTGCCAGGTGCCGACCGGCGTATCGGTTTGCGCCATCGCCGTCACGGCGCTCGCGAGCAGGGCGCCGGCGAGCGCTGCGTGCCGGGCGGTGCGCAGCGCGATCGCGCGGGCGCGTTGAGTGAATTGCGTCATTGTCTTCCTCCTTGATGAGAGACGGCGCGATCGTGGTCGCGCGGCGTTATGAGCATCGTTGCCGGCGGCTGATGCGCCACCGGCCTGCGCGATGCGGGACGATGCCGGCGCGTTGCCGTTGGCATCGTCAGCGCAGAATACGCGAAAGTACGCATGCCGTTTGATAGTAGGACTTCTAATCGGCAACGCGTACCCGATGCTTGCGCAGGCGTGTCAATTCAACTGGTAGGAGAACGTCGCATTGATGCGCGGACTGCGCGACGGGCTTTCCACCGGCGCGTCGCCGACCGCCTTCGCGACCGACAGATCGAGGCTGTAGAAGCGCGCATCGGTAATGCGGAAGCCGAACGCGATCGACGACAGGCGCGACGGTGCCGGCGTGCCCGCGTGCAGATACACGCGCGCCATGTCGAACGACACATACGGCGTGAACGATTGCAGATACGTGAAACCGAGCGCAATCGGCCGGTTGACTTCGAAGATCGCGCCCCAGCCCGAATCGCCCGCCGCCTCGCCCGGCTCGTAGCCCTGCGCAAAACGTTGGGCGCCGAACGAGATCTGCTCCGAGGTCGGCAGCGATACCGCGCTGTACTGGCCCGTCAGCGAAACCGAGGTGCCGATCTTCAGCGGCCACTCGTTGGTCTGCGAGAAGCTCGCGCCGGTTCGCACGAAGTTGAGCGACGCCGGGTTCGTGCCGGTCGGGCCCGGCACGTTCGAGTCGATGGACTTCGACGCGCCGAGAATGTTGAACGCCTTCGCGACGTTGATGCTCGCGCGCCGCACCTGGCCCGGATCGACGGCCATGTAGTCGGCCTGCAACTGCATCACGCGCACCTGCGAGCGCAAGCCGATCTGCGCGCCGGTGTCGTCATTGTGATAGCGGTCCTCGTTGTGCGAGGCATAGACCGACGCGGTGCCGATCACGCTGCGCGTGTTGCTCAGCAGGAGCGGGTAGGCGAGCGAGCCGCCGATCTTGTCGTTGATGACCGTGCGCGTGATGTTGGAGGCGAGCCCGGGAGTATCGACGGGATTGCCGCGGTAGTGCGACGCGTCGATGTTGCCGGTCAGCCCGTTGCTGCCGATCGGCACGCCCGCGTGCGCGGCCAGATAGGTGACGTTGTCGCGGCCCTTGGGCAGCAGTGCCGATACGCTCAGCTGTTCGCCGAGCGCGGTCAGCCCGTTGCTGGTGGCGGTCAGCAGGCCCTGCACGCCGGGCTGATTGAAGTTCAGGCCGCCGCTGAAGTCGATCGGCTTGCGCGTTACGTTCAGCTCGAGCGTGGTCGCGCCGTCGGTGTTTTGCGGCGGCGGCACGTTGGCGGCGACCTTGATGCCCGGCAGCAGGCCGAGCACTTGGGTAAAGCGTTCGAAGGTCGCGCGATGCAGCGGCTTGTCGGCGACGATGTGATCGGCGATTGCGCGAATCCTGTCTTCGGCCTGGCCCGGATTGCCCGTGACCTTGACCGCCGACACATAACCTTCGACGACCGTCACGCGCACCACGCCGTCGGCGAAAGTCTGCGCCGGGATGAACGCGAACGAGAGCGCGAAGCCGCGTTCCTGATAGAGCTTCGTGACGCCGTTGGCCACTTCGATTAGCTCGCCGATCGTGATGTCCTTGCCGACGAGCGGTGTGAAGCGCTGCGCGACCAGGTCGAACGGAATCGACTTCACGCCTTCGACTTTCACGCTCGAAGGCGTCAGATGGCGGGCGAGCAGTTCCTGAAGCTGAGGGGCTTGCGGCGCGACCTGCACGGTCACGTTCGGACCGCGGTCAGGGGCCTTGATCTGCGGCAGAGAATCGAGCGGATTGCCGCCGACCGGGCGGGATTGCGCATGGGCTTCCATCTGCGTCGCGCTGGCCGCGATGGCCGCGAGCGCGATGGTCCATCTACTCCATTGACTGCCATACCCGAATCTCATCGGATTTTCCTCGTATGCCATTTTTGTGTTGCGAGCGTGCCGCCTGGCCGGGCGGGTCTCGATCGCTTATAGGAGGCTCGACGCATATTGCCGTGCTGACGTATATATCGACACGAGCCCGGCGAGCTTGAGCATGCGTGACGCCTGTTATGAATTCGACTGTCTGCGCGCGATGCTTTTTCGCCGCGTTTCGCTTGCTGCATTGCGTTCGTGCATCTCGTTACTGCATTCCGCTACTGTAGGCACAGCATGGCGATATATGGATGCCGAATGCATCGCCCCGACATGCGTCGTCCGGCAAGCGCGCGCGAGCGCATCTTGCCGGACGGTTCATCTGCAACGCCGTTGCAGCGTCTGCATGAACGGCTTACTTATGGCTGAGCGGCAACAGGCTGCCGAGCAACGTCGACACGCCGCCCGTTGCACTGCCCGAACTACCCGTGGAGCTGCTCGAACCCGTCGTTGTGCTCAACCCGCCGACCGAGCTCGTCACGGTCGTCAGCGTCGCGGTCA
Organism: Paraburkholderia sp. Ac-20336; assembly: GCF_017105025.1. Taxonomy (NCBI): domain Bacteria; kingdom Pseudomonadati; phylum Pseudomonadota; class Betaproteobacteria; order Burkholderiales; family Burkholderiaceae; genus Paraburkholderia; species Paraburkholderia sp. Ac-20336. The sequence goes on from NZ_JAAGPS010000059.1 coordinate 40,725, forward strand.
ACTGACCGACGAGCGCCGTCACCGGCGCGAGCGCCTGGCCGCCGCTGCCCGAGCCGATATTCGTGAGGCCGCTCAGCGTGCCCGTGAGCGTCGTCAGCGGATTCGAGCCGCTGGCCGTGCCGCCGAGCAGCGACGTCAGCGAGCCGAGCGGCGTGCCGTTCAGCGTCGAAGTCAGGGAGCCGAGCGGCGAGCCGCCGAGCAGGGTCGTCAACGAACCGAGCGGATTGCTGCCGAGCCCGAGACTCGCGAGCGAGCTTTGCAGCGGGCTCAGCGGATTGCCGTTGGCGGGCGGTCCGCCAGCGACCACCACGTTGGTGCTGCCGACGAGGCTCGTGATCAAGCCGGGAATCGGATTCGCGCCGTTCGGGCCGTTCGGATTGACGAGGCCGCCCGCGTTCGTCACCGTGTTGCCGAGCGAGCTGACGAGCGCGCCGACGTCGGCGCCGAGCGGGTTGCCGGTGGCCGAGCCGACTTTCGAGCCCGCCGTGTTGAGCGCGCCGCCGACCTGCGCGAGCACGCCGCCGAGCGGTGCACCGAGGCCGGTCTGCGTGCCGACCGTCTGCGTGATGAGACCCGCGCTCGTGACGATCGGCGTGATCGCCGTGCTGAGCGGCTGGGTGATCTGCTGCACCGGCGCCGAGTTGAGCACGTTGCCGAGCGTCGCGCCGCCCGCGTTCAACGCGGTGGCGGCCGTCGAGAGCGTGCCGGCGAGCGGCGTCGTCACGGGCGAGAGCGGCGCGAGTGTGCCGGAGCCGAGCCCGTTGACCGCGGTGCTCAGGCCTTGCACGACACCGCTCGTCGAGCTGACCACCGAACCGAGGCCGCCGACCGTCGTACCGACCGGATTGCTCGTCGTGCCGGTCTGTCCGAGGCCGTTGCTGACCGCGTCGGCGAGCGAATTGAGCGTGCCGCTCGTGCTCGACACCGCGCTGCCGACCCCTTGGGTGACCTGCGGGCTCAGGCCCGGGATCGTCTGCGACGCGATCGCGTTGCCGAGATCGCTGGTGGTTTGCGCGGCGACGGTGGCGAGACCGCTCGTGCCTTTGGATGTCGTCGTGGTCGTGCCCGGCGTATTGGTGCCGGAGTTGCCGCCGCTACCGGGGTTTGCAGCGCTCGGCGGCGCGCTGACTGTGCTGCCGCCGCACGCGGCGAGCAGGCTGGCGACCGCGACGGCGATCAGCGGTGCGCGCAACGACGAGACGGTCGCGCACGCCGCATGGAGAGAAAAAAAACGTTGAGTGGACATGGGTGCTCCTCCGTGTTCATCGTGTGCCGCGTACGGCCGATTTCGTGCAATTCCTTGCGATTGCTTGCGCCGTCACAACGTGCATTCCGGGTGGCGCGGCCCGGTGCGGGGCAAAGCGGGGGCCGTGGTCGGCCCCGGCGAATCTTTTGTCGAGCCTTGAAGCGCGGCCTGGAGTTGAAGCCTGGGGTTAAAGCTTGATGCCGAAGCGCGGGTGTTTCTGCGTGGCGGTCGTCGTGTGGCCGTCGTGCGGCCGGCGGTTCGCGCCGCACTTCGGCCGGCGCGGCGCGTGCCGTGCGTGTCGCCCGAGTCGCGAACGGCGTGGCGCGATCACGTCCGATGGATACCGCCGCGCCACCTTCTTCAGGCAAGCGGCTTACTTCTTCCCCAGTCCGCCGAGCACGCTGCCGAGCAGCGACGTCACCGGTGCGAGCGGATTGCTGCCCGTCGTGCCCTTGCCCGTCGTCGACGACAGCGAAATGCCGGCGGCCGGGTTCGTCGCCGAGCTGGTCGCCGCCGAATTCGTCGCCGTCGTGACGCCCGACGTCGCACCGCCCAGCGTATTCGTGACGCTCGAGAGCAGGCCGGTGACCGGAGCGAGCAGGCCGCTGCTGCCGCCCGTCGTGTTCGTGAGCGTGCCCGTCACGCTGGAGAGCAGGCCCGTGACCGGCGCAAGCGGGCCGCTGCCGGCGCCGCTGCCGCTGGTTGCGCCCGTGAGCGCACCCGTCACGCTGGACAGCAGGCCCGT
>NZ_JAAGPS010000060.1:0-42575 GCF_017105025.1 Paraburkholderia sp. Ac-20336
AGAGGCGAATCGATTGACGGTGTGCGTAACGAGCGAAGCTCCTACTTTTCACCTCGAGGCGTAATCATTGGGGGTGACCCCGACACTGTCGATTTTGTCTATCGTCAACTACTACCACCTGATTCCCCATACGACGTGTATGTCACAGTGACATATAAAGGGAAATACGGACACGACGGTCCCGAATTCCGGAGTCTGCAAAATCCTCGCGACCTGCGCAGTATCAAGATCACCCGCTGGTATTTAACGCCGGAGCAACTTGAGCAGCGTTACCTCGACAAACGCCAGAAATACGGCATGATGAACCTGCGCACCGGCATGGTGTGCCCTGAAACAGGCCTATGGGAAAGCTGGATGCAAGCGGGAATAGTTGGCAAGGCCGTGGTACGCGCCGGCGACAGGTTCAAGCCATATCTACGACTCGACATGCCGCCTGCTGAAGTGCGCTGGATGTGGGCTGGCGAGTATCGTCCGGAGCGATTGGCTTGATCCGATCCATAAATCGCAGTGTGTCCAATTTTACTGTGGAGATATGGCCAGCTGCTATTTCATGCAAGCCGGTCGTTACGAGCTTTACACGTATGCGGAAGATAAGTGCAGTGTTCCTTGTGTTTTTTCTCATGAGTATCCCGACTCTCCGGGCACAGACCAGCCCATCGCCGGTAAAGGAGAGTGACATGCCGGACATTCCGAAACCCATGTCCGTACAGGAGCAGGCGCAACTGTTTCCGTTCTTCGAAGCCGGGCTGGCCTGGGCAACAGGTACGCTTTCATTCGACGATATAGTCCGTCGATTCGGAAAACCGAAGAAATACGATGACCCTGGCGTTAACACAGTCGACTACACCTATTTCCTCGGGGATAACGTATCGATCAAATTCATGTTCGACAGGTTATATCCCATAGACGGACAGCCCAGCGTCAAGACGGTTCTGATAGGTGTTGACAGCCTGACGACGACCGACATTCCGAAGGAGGGCTATGAGGCCAGGCTGAACCTGCATCGCGTAGTCAGAGGAGAGTCGATTGATGGTGTGCGTAACGAGCAAGGCTCCTACTTTTCGCCTCGGGGCGTGATCATTGGGGGGGACCCCGATATTGTCGATTTTGTCTATCGTCAACCGCTGCCATCCGACTCCCCATACGACGTGTATGTCACGGTGACGTATAAAGGGAAATACGAGCAAGACGGCCCCGAATTCCGGAGTCTGCAAAATCCGCGCGATCTGCGCAGTATTGCAATTGATCGAGTCTATCTGAGGCCCGAAGAACTGGAACAACGCCGCCTCGCCAAGCGCCAGAAGTACGGCATGATGGATTTGCGCACCGACATGGTATGTCCCGAAACAGGCCTATGGGAGAGCTGGACACAAGCCGGGATAGTTGGCAAGGCGGTGGTACGCGCCGGAGACAGGTTCAAGCCATATCTACGACTCGACATGCCGCCTGCTGAAGTGCGCTGGATGTGGGCTGGCGAGTATCGTCCGGAGCGATTGGCTTGATCCGATCCATAAATCGCAGTGTGTCCAATTTTACTGTGGAGATATGGCCAGTTGCTATTTCATGCAAGCCGGTCGTTACGAGCTTTACACGTATGCGGAAGATAAGTGCAGTGTTCCTTGTGTTTTTTCTCATGAGTACCCCGACTCTCCGGGCACAGACCAGCCCATCGCCGGTAAAGGAGAGTGACATGCAGGACATTCCGAAACCCATGTCCGTACAGGAGCAGGCGCAACTGTTTCCCTTCTTCGAAGCCGGGCTGGCCTGGGCAACAGGTACGCTTTCATTCGACGACATAGTCCGTCGATTCGGAAAGCCAGTGTCATATAGCTCGCCTGAAGACATCATTGTTGAATATACATACTTCCTTCAGAAGAACGTGACGGTTGATTTCCGGTTCGACAAGCTACTGCTTGTTGACGGAAAGCCGAGTGTCAAAACAGTTATGATTGATATTGACAGCCTGACGACGACCGACATTCCGAAGGAGGGCTATGAGGCCAGGCTGAACCTGCATCGCGTAGTCAGAGGAGAGTCGATTGATGGTGTGCGTAACGAGCAAGGCTCCTACTTTTCGCCTCGGGGCGTGATCATTGGGGGGGACCCCGATATTGTCGATTTTGTCTATCGTCAACTGCTACCACCCGATTCCCCATACGACGTGTATGTCACGGTGACGTATAAAGGGAAATACGGGCACGACGGTCCCGAATTCCGAAGCCTGCAAAATCCGCGCGATCTGCGCAGTATTGCAATTGATCGGGTCTATCTGAGGCCCGAGGAACTGGAACAACGCCGCCTCGCCAAGCGCCAGAAATACGGCATGATGAACCTGCGCACCGGCATGGTGTGCCCTGAAACAGGCCTATGGGAAAGCTGGATGCAAGCGGGAATAGTTGGCAAGGCAGTGGTACGCGCCGGCGACAGGTTCAAGCCATATCTGCGACTCGACATGCCGCCTGCTGACGTGCGCTGGATGTGGGCCGGTGAGTATCGCCCGGAGCGATTGGCTTGATCCGATCCATAAATTGCAGTGTGTCCAATTGCCGTAGGGATATAGTCCGTGCCTATTTTATGCAAGCCAGTCACTAGGGGTTTTACACGCATGCGGAAGACGAGTGCAGCGCTCCTTATGCTTTTGCTCATGAGCACCCCGCCCCTTCGAGCACAGACCGGTCCACTGACAACGGAGCACAGTGAAATGCAGGATATTTCGAAACTCATGTCTGTGCAGGAACAGGAGCGACTTTTCGTCTTCTTCGAGCCGGACTGGCCCTGGCAATGGGTACGCTTTCATTCGACGATGTAGTCCGTAGATTCGGAAAACCGCAGAAATACGATAATCCTGACGTTAATACTGTCGACTATAGCTATTTTTTCGGAAACAACGCATCGATCAAATTCATGTTCGACAGGTTCTACCCCCTAGACGAACAACACAGCGTCAGGAGTTGGAACCGTCACCCAATCCGGCGATTCAGCCCCTACGCATGGCCATCTTGCTAACGTCTTCCAACACACGCTCCATCAACGCAACGCCATCGTCCGAGCGGTACGCGTCCCCACCGCCCACCTTGCTTTGCGGCTCATTCTTGAAGTGGCACGCTTCCGGACGGGTCGCGGTTTCCGAGCGGTAGTGCACATGCAGTGGCACTGTCGTGACAGTCTTGATGCGCGGCTTGTCTTCCCCGGGATCGAGGTAGGCAATACGCTGCGCGTCCCTTAGCGTGATCACGTATTCGTCGAGGAAGTCGCCGTGTGGATGGGGCTCGCCGTTCGGCGCGATCCCCGCCAGTCGCTTTCGGCGGATCGTTTGGCTCACTGATACGAGGCTATTGCGATCATGTTTCTGGAGCCACTGGAACAGTTCGCGCGAAGGCTTCTGCGCGAACAGCTTCAGATTGCGGCGCTTTTGCTGGACGGCGGCCTCGTTGCGCAATGCGGCGATACCTCCCGACAACTTGTTGACATCCTGCGTCAACGCTATGCGAACAGGCAGCGCCATACGCTTTGCATCGAGGGCCGCTTGCCCATTCTCATCCGGATCGGTGAGCGTTTCGATTAGCTTATCGATCGTGGCGATCCGGGCGAGCACATCCTGACGCCCTTTGTCGAGCGCGTCTGCCGCGCGCATGAATTTGCCGTAGATGCCGAAGCCGCTCAGCAGCTTCAGGCCACTCGCATCAGCCTCGGTGCGCGCGAGATTTGCAAGCGAAGCAGCATACTGTCGTACCCTTTTGACGTCGAATGGAGTCGCGCACAGTTGAGTCAGCGACTCCTTCGCCGCAGCAAGCTCCTGCTCGCGGGCAACCTCCCGTGCCGCCTGGTTTCGCTTGCTCTCGGCGATTGCCTGCCGCTGGCGCACAGTCTTCTTGCCCTTGCCCTTGCCCTTGCCTTTGCCGCTATTCGCGGCGATCCGGCTCGACGGCTCGTCGTCCCAGTCGATCTCCGGGATTTTCACCTCAGGAGGCGCGGGCACCGCCAAGCCCTTTAGATACTTCGCCGTGTAATCGCGCACCGCAACTTCGCTGGGGGTAACAAGTGCCGCGGTGACCATGCGCGCATACTTGGGGTCTCTAGCCAGCGACGTCCTCATCGCGTTGGCAGTGGCGATGTTCCACTGCAGATTCCGCCGGACGCGCGATACTGCGACCTGTAGCTGCTCATACGCGGCGTCAACTTCGTTGCTGCTAGCAGATCGAGGGCTATCGCTTTTCATGCTGTTGCGCAGCCACTCCAGGTCGGTTTCGATTTCGCCGCAGTGTAGTGCGACCGCGTCGAGCACGGGTTGGCGCATCGCGTCTTCGCGGCGACAGTATGCTAAAGGATCGCTATCTGGAAATGCCGTGAGGCAATGTGAAACGTTATGGAGCAACTCGACGCTGATGCGAACCATCGTGCTGACTGATACCTCGTCAAACTGTGCGGTCACTGCGGGGTCAGCGGTGCCCGCAATCCTCTCGCCTTGATTCCTGTACCGGAGAGACTTACGAATATTGTCGAACAGAATGACGGCTTTGGTGTCGATGGGCATACCCGCATTGATCAGATGGCGGTGTTCGTCCAGTACTATAGAATCGAAGATGCCGGGCTTACCGCGTAGTCCATCGATCCACCGGAGATTTTCGTCCATGGACTTTGCAAAGGTGGCGTACTGGCTGCCGACATTGGACGATTCCCGCAACAGGGCAGCAAACCTGTCATCGTACCCACCGCCTATGTTCCCTGTACGTCGATCTTCGGCTCGGGTCGTTCTATTGATCACCTCGCCCAATTGACCGAATCTGCCAAGTAGCTCACTGACGCACGTAGAGACTAACGTCTTGCCCACTGTATCAGCCATTCTCCCCAAGTACAGCAGTTCCTTTATATGGCTGTCCCGCGTTTTCTTGAGAGCCCATTTCCAGGTCTCATCCAGGGAATTACCGTCAATCTTCACGTCTCGCAACGATGGCATGTCCCGGTCAATGCCCGCGAGTATCGTATCGAAGCATGCACGGCTCCTGGCTATCTTCCCGGAGATATCCTTAATATTTTTCTCGAAAAATTTCTGCGTTTCAGGCTCATTAGGATTAAGAACGAGGGATACCCCCCCTGCCATTTTCCGGAGATAAGGGTTGAACTTATTTAGCACGTCCCCGAGATCTTTCACAAGATCGGACGCACTCTGGCATTCGCGATTGAGGTCCTCCAGCTCCTCGCTAAAGCGCTTTAACAGACCGACGGATGATCGCTCGTTCGTATTGGACTTGAGGTTCTGCTTCGCCTCCCCCATAGCGATTTTTAGCGCATCTGCCAGCTTTTTAAGCGTTCTGATCAACGGCTCACTGTGGTCGGCAACTTGTGTTATGCCTGTCCGAGTTCTCGGATAAGCGACCAGTGCCCGGGTGTAATCCTCGACGCCTTGATGGACCAGTTTCATCATGAACTGCTGGCGCGATACTTCCGGTGACGCCGCGGCCCCGACTTCCCTAAGATTGGAGCGGCGAATTGGCTGTGCCATGTTGCCTTGAGCGCTCGACACGGGTCGAGACAGCGGAGAAAGCCCTTGAAGCGAAGGTGTGCGGGCAGGCGATGCCGCTTGAGTAGGCGACGGTGTGTCGATTGCCTGTTGCCGAATTGCCTGTTGCTGACTCTGAAAAGGTTCGCTGCGTCCCGTGCGCGAGATATGGCTGCTCACTCAGTACTCCCGTTGTAAGACGTGATACCTTGGAGTCTGAATACATGGCGCCGTCAAGTAGCCGTGGATGCGAATCTGCAGCGCTTATTGCGAACATGGAACGGGTTTTTCATCCAGTACCGCTCATAGCCTGTTGACGCAGACAGGAAAAACTACATGAACGAAGCGAATCCCGAAGCTGTTCGGGGAGAAACCGCGCCGCCCATCGCGAGTCTCTTTGCGTATCGCATAGCAGTCGGAATAGCACAAGGAATACTGCTGTACATCCTTCTGGAAATAGCGGGAGGCCCATCTTCGGTCATCCCCCATGCGGTTTTCTTTCCGTCCCTCCTGGTCCTCCTCTACGTCGCACCCGTACAGTCAGCACATTGGCATTCGCCGCCGGTTTGAATATCACCAACGTAAGAAACAATTTCATTTGTGGCACACGTAAGCTGCTGCTCACGTTGATGTCGTGGCTACTGCCATTGCTCGGCAGACTCGACATCGGGCCGGACTGCACGAGTGTCCGCGATGCGCTGTCTCAGGGGAGTTATCGGCTGGTGGAAGCGCGTCTACTCGACATCGAAATCGGCGGGACGCGGTTGCAAGTGGGGGCGATAGCGGAACGCGTTGTTACGTGTCGACGTTAAAAGGCATGGGTGTACTTGCCGCGGCTCGCACACCCATCACGCTGAGCCTCAACTCTCCCGACACCCCCGCGCACCACCCGTCTTCGCATACACGGAACGCACTTGCGGCGCACGCGTAACCAGCCATATCCCGCTGCAAACGAGAACGAGCGCAAGCAGATTCTTCAACTCCATGATGTTCTCGTTCAAACATATCGCGGACAACGCAGTACCGAACACCGGCACGAGGAAGTTGAACACGGTCACTCTGCCGACCTGGTTGTATTTGAGCAGCAAACTCCACAACGAAAAAGCCACCGAGGAGAGAAGCGCCAGGTAGCCGAGCAGCGCCGCCGATTCCACCGTGAATCCGCTCAGCGTACCGCCTGTCGCATAACCTGCCACGACGAGCACGACGCCGCCAAACCCGAGCTGGTAGCCCGTCATGACCATGACGTCCATGCCCTGCGAAATACGCTTGCCGTAGATCGACGCGGCCGACAGCACGAATGCGGCGATCACGATAAAGCCTTCGCCGAGCAGCGTAAACGCAAACTCGAACGAGCTATCGCTGAAATTGACCACCATGACGCCCACGAATCCCAACAGGCACCCAACCGCCTTGCGCGGCGAGATCTTGTCGTTCTTATAGATAAAGTGAGCGAGCAGCACGCTGAAGAAGGTCGTCGTCGAATTCAGGATCGAGCCGCGCACTCCAGTGGTGTATGCAAGGCCGATATAGAAGAACACATATTGAATGGCCGTTTGCGTAACGCCCAGCAGCATCAACTGTCCCGCGTTGCGGCGGGTCAAATTGAAAAGCGACTTCTTCGATAGTGCAGCGAGAATCAGCAGAAACAGTCCCGCAAGAACGAACCGGTAGCCGGCGAAAACCAGTTTCGACGGAATGTCGCCTTGCGTAATGCCGAGCAGCGAATAGCCGATTTTGATTGCCGGATACGAGCTGCCCCACAGCAGGCAGCATACGGTCGCGAGGATAACGAGTACTTTGGGTTGCGTAAAGAAACGCGCGGAATCGCGCGGTTGGATGGTCTCAATGGGCGTGGTCATATTTCAAATAACACTGTTATTACGCAACGCATGGGCTAGCCACCGGCGTGCCTGTCTTATTGCCTTGTCGTTTTATCGCGTCGCTGCGAAATGCCGTGGCAACCCCTGCTGTAGCAACCCCTGCCGTGACAAACCCCGCTCGCAGCCATAGCGAAACCGCTCGCTGCCGCCACATCGCAGCGGGCAGGCGAATCGATCGTTGCATTCGAGAAGACCGCGGAAGATGCGAAGCAGTGCATGACACCCGGCACTGCGCAATTGGCTTACGGCAGTTTCATGTAAGCGACATGAAATTATAATATGAACGGTCGAACACTGCCGCACTACTCCCCAATCATCCCCGGCACCTTCTCCTTCAACGCATCGATGGCAACCCGCGTTTTCGCCCGCAAATGACGCGCTTTCGGCCAGATCGCATAGACCTCCTGAGAGCGGACCCGATAGTTATCGAGAACCGGCACCAGCGCCCCGCTTTTTGCGTAACGCGTCAACAGCCAGCACGGTAGCCACGCCAGTCCGTAGCCGTCGATTGCCGCCGCCGCAATCGCCTGAATGTCGTCCATGCTGATACGCGAGCGGATACGTACCGGCTGCGCGCTGCCGTCCGCGTCTTTTGCGTTCCATGGAGCAACTGCGCCGGCACGCGAGAGCGCAATGCCGACGTGGTTCTCCAGTTGCTCGATACAGGTTGGCGTTCCGTAGCGCTCGAGATACGCGGGCGACGCGCCGATCACAACGTGCTGCGTACCGAGCCGCCGCGCCGCGAGTGTGCTGCTGTCGCGCAACTCGCCTATTCGCACGGCAAGATCGAAGCCTTCTTCGATGAGATCCGTGAAGCGATCGGTAAACGAAAGATCGATCTGCAACTTCGGATACTGCCGCACGAGATCGAGCAGAATCGGCGCGACGCAAAAATGCCCGAACGCTTCGGGCACGCTCACTCGCAACCTGCCGGCAGGCTCAGCCCGGCCATGATCGAGCGCGGCCTCGGCAACATCGAGTTCCGCGAGTGCTCGCACGCATCCCTCGTAATAGGCCTGCCCTTCAGCCGTGAGAGTCTGACTGCGCGTGCTGCGATGAAGCAGCCGCACACCGAGCCGCGCTTCCAGCCGGCTAATCGCCTTACCGACCGCCGAGCGCGTGAGGTTCATGCGCTCCGCTGCCAGCGCAAAGCTGCCGGCTTCGACCACCTGCACGAACGTCGCCACGCCGTCCAGATTATCTGTCATTGGATGCCCCTTCATTGGTTCCAAACAGGAATCTATCATGGGAATTTAATGGACCAATAAGGGAATCTTATTCCCCTAAACTGGATTGGGTCGTTCACCGCCATGCCATCGCAATGGCGCGCCACCCTTTGGAGTCAAACATGCAGGTATGCGACCTCGAACCGCAAGCAGCCACGAAGCAATGCCTTCCGTCCGATGCTCGACGAAATATCCTCGCGCTATTCGCCGTGTGTCTCGCGGCGATGATGTTCGGCCTCGAAATTTCGAGCGTGCCGGCCATATTGCCGACACTGGAAGGCGTGCTGCACGCCGATTTCAAGCAGATGCAGTGGATCATGAACGCGTACACCATCGCGTGTACGACCGTACTCATGGCAACCGGAACGCTCGCGGATCGCTTCGGCCGCAAGCGCATGTTCATTGTCTCGATCGTGTTGTTCGGCATCGCCTCGCTGTGGTGCGGACTCGCATCGAGTGCGCCCGTGCTGATCGCGAGCCGTTTTCTGCAGGGCGCAAGCGGCGGCGCGATGCTCATCTGTCTCGTCGCTGTGCTGTCGCATCAGTTTCCGCAAGGCGCCGAACGCGCCCGGGCATTCAGCGCGTGGGGCATCATCCTCGGTATCGGTTTGGGCTTCGGGCCGTTGATCGGCAGCGCGATCGTCGCACTATCGAGTTGGCAATGGGTCTTCTGGGTTCACGTGCTCATTTCCATCGTGACGTTGGTACTCGCGGTACCCGGCGTGCGCGAGTCGCGCGACCCGCACGCGAGCAAGCTCGACGTCGCCGGCATGGTGACGTTGTCGGGCGCCGTATTCGGCTTCGTTTCGTTTATTACGCAGGGGGCCGATATCGGCTTCACGAGTCGCTCGGGCATCGCGATTTTCGTCGCGAGTACTGCGAGTCTCGTGGCGTTCTTCGCGGCGGAAATGCGCAGTGCGCATCCGATGTTCGATTTCTCGGTGTTCCGAATCCGCAATTTCTCGGGTGCGCTGCTCGGCTCGGTCGGCATGAACTTCAGCTTCTGGCCGTTCATCATCTATCTGCCGATCTATTTCCAGCATGCACTGGGCGCAAGCCCCATGGTGGCGGGACTGTTTCTATTGGCCTATACATTGCCGACTCTCGTATTCCCGCCGATAGGCGAGCGTCTGGCATTGCGCTATTCGCCGGCTATTGTCATTCCCGCGGGCCTGTTCACGATCGGACTCGGGTTCTTTCTGATGCGTATGGGCAGTGCTTTCGATCACACGAGCGCGCTCGCGATTCTTCCGGGCTGCTTCGTTGCCGGCGCGGGACTCGGCATCGCCAATACGCCGGTCACCAATACGACGACCGGTTCGGCTTCGGGCACGCGCGCCGGCATGGCATCGGGCATCGACATGAGCGCCCGCATGATTACGCTCGCCATCAACATCGCGATGATGGGGCTCCTTCTCGTCAAGGGCGTTGCGCATCGTCTGCAAGATGCACTGCCCGCGGCGCCGCTCGACATCTCGTGGGACGCCATGGCAAACCGCATCGCCATCGGCGACCTGCATCCCGCGGCGGCGGCGCAATGGCCGGCTTTGTCCAGCGACGGATTTGCGGCCATCAGCCGCGGCGCGCTCGTCCATGGCTTCGAGTGGCTCATGCTTTATGGCGGCATCGCGGTCTGCACTCTCGCCGTCGTGAGTTACCTTATCTTTTCGGGCGGAAAAGTCACGCACGTGAAGCGAGAAACGATCGCGGACCCACGCTGACGCATATCGCAAGCATCACATCGAAAGAACTGCGCGTCACGACTGGGACCATCTATCGGCAGACCCGCTCGGGATGCCGGACGACACAAGGGTTTTCGACACGTACAGCGCCGCTTTTGGCACAATCGATTCACCACGGCGAATTGATCCGCACTGGATTCGCCATCGGCACATCGCCAAAGTCGTGTTGCTGGAGTTCAAACCACCATGAAGTCCCTTTGCTTCGCAGCAGTTCTTTTCGTACTCACTGCCGGTTGCACCTCGACGTCGTCGTCCGCGAGCGATCAGGCTGGGTGGTCGAGCCCGGCCCATGCGAATAGCTACATCCTGCACACGCCCGAGGGCGCCAGGCCCGGCGATGGCGCCTCGCGACCGCCGAGACTCACGGTCGGCACCAGCTATTCCGACACCCAATTGATCCTGCCGTGGTTCCTCAACGACATCATCGACTTTGTGAACTATCGCTAGATCGCAGGTGACTGGCGGCTGCACGCCCCAGAGAGGCATTCAACCAAACAGGCGCCGCGAAGACTCTTCCGCGACGCCCTTTATCTACGTTCAGAGTGCCGGCACTGCCGGCGCCGCATCCCGGCCTCGGCCACACGCGTCGACGTGCTGCGCGGACCGGCAATGCCGAAGTGGCTCGCAAGCATATCGACAACGTTATCCGCCATGCCCGTGCGCGTTTCTTCGGTAGCCGAACCGATATGCGGCGTGAGCACGACACGCGGATCGTCGATCAGTGCGCGAGGCACATGCGGTTCGTGCTCGAACACGTCGAGCGCCGCGCCCGCGATCCGCTTGTCCGCGAGCGCCGCGATCAGTGCCGCCTCGTCGACCACCGGCCCGCGCGCGATGTTGACGAGAAAGCCCTGCGGCCCCAGCGCGTCGATCACTCGCGCGTCGACCAGATGATGCGTTTGCGGCGAGAGCGGACAGCTCAGGATAAGCATGTCGCTATCCGCCGCGAGGCGCGCCACGTCGTCGTAATACGGCAGATCGACCGGCTTGCGGTTCGGGCCATAGTACGCAAGCCGTGAACCGAACGCCTGCAGGCGCTTCGCAATCGCCGCGCCGATCGTGCCGAGCCCGACGATGCCGATCCTCATGCGCGAGATCGAGCGGCCGAGAGGCAGCGCGCCCTGCTCGGGCCATTGGCCGGAACGAACGTAGGCATCCGCCTGCACGAGATCGCGCGTGACGGCGAGCGCGAGACCGATCGCGGTATTGGCAACGTCCTCGGCCAGGACGCGCGACGCGTTCTCGATGCGAATGCCGCGCACCTGCGCGCTTTGAACGTCGAGATTGTCGAGCCCGGCGCTATAGCTCGCGATGATCTCCAGCGCGGGCAGTGCAGCGAGAAACGCCGCGTCGATCTTCGTCTTGCGCAGCGCAATGCCGCGAATCGAGGCGCCGTGTCGCGCGAGCAGCGCGGCGGCTTCGTCCGCTTGCTGCGGCAGGTCGAGCACGGTAAAGAGCGAGGCGAGTTCCGCCTGGGTGCGCGCCGGCAACTCGGCGGCATTGAGAATGATGGGTTTCGACATGATGGATCAATCCGTTATACGTTGCGATGCGCGTGCGTTTCGCCGCGCTCAGTTCACCTTCACGCGCTCGATGCGGCCCATGAACACGAGATACACCACGGCGGCGATCAGGCAGTGTGCCGCAACAAAATAAAGTCCGGCGGTATAGCCGCCGGTTGCCTGCACGATATAGCCGAACACGATCGGCGTGACGATACCGCCGATATTGCCGACGCAGTTGAAGATCGCACCCGCGAGACCCACGGCCTCGCGCGGCGCCGTATCGCTGACGATGGCCCACGTGCCCGCGCCCGCCGCCGCGCCCTTGCCGAAGAACGCGAGCGTCATCAGCAGAACGATGGCGGTATTGCTTTCCGTAAACGCCGAGAACACGATGCAGCAGCCGACCGCCATGCCGACGATATACGGCGTCTTGCGCGCCCACGACACGCTCCAGCCCTTGCGGATCAGCCAGTCCGAAATTACGCCGCCCGCAATGCCGCCGAGAAAACCCGACACGGCCGGCAGCATCGTCGCGAGCCCCGCCTGCATGACGTTCATGCCACGCGCCTGCACCAGATAGATCGGAAACCAGGTGATGAAGAAATAGCTCAGCGCAATCACGCAATACTGGCCGATGTACGAGCACCAGAGCATGCGATTGCCGAGCAGCAGACGCAGCGCCTTGCCCGACATCACGGGACGCGAAAGACGCTCGTGGGCCGAGTCGATGTCGATCATCGCGCCGCCCGCGACGAGCCGGTCGAGTTCGGCTTGCGATACGCGCGGGTGCTTGCCCGGTTCGTGCATCACGACGGCCCACACCCCGGCGGACGCGATGCCGATCAACCCGAGCGCGAAGAACGGCGCGGGCCAGCCGAACTTCGCGGTAAGCCAGCCGGCCAGCGGCGAGAAAATCGCTACCGCGAAATACGATGCGGACGCGAACAGCGAGGTAGCCAGCCCGCGCTCTTCTTTCGGAAACCACATGACCGCCACGCGGCTATTGGCCGGAAAACTGGGCGCCTCGATCAGCCCGAGTGCGAAGCGCAGCGCGAACAGCAAGCCGAGTGCGACCGAGAGGTCCGTGGTCACATGGCCAATCAAGCCGACGAGTATCGTCGCGATGGACCAGAGAACGAGCGTGGCGCCATACATGGTCTTGGTGCCGAGGCGATCGAGCAGCAGGCCGCCGGGAATCTGCCCGACCACATAGGCCCAGCTGAACGCCGACAGCACATAGCCGAGCTGCACATGGTCGAGCCCGAACTCTTTGGCGATGCCCGGGCCGGCGATCGAGAGGATCGCGCGATCGGCATAAGCGACCGTCGCGAGCAGCAGAATCACCGCCAGAATCGTGAAGCGGGTGCGCGTGACGCGAACCGCGTCCGTCGCGGCATAGCCACCCGTCCTTTGCGTGAACATCGTTGTCTCCTGTTGGCGCGGCCGCGCCGCCACGACGGCTCGGGGGCGGCGGCGCGCTATGATTGCCGGTATCCGCGCTCGTGCGCGATGGGCGCATGCGAACGTGTGGAGCGAATTTGACGCACGCTGCCACCGTGCGTCAATCTTGATTGAGACAATCAACGTGCAAAGCTGGATGACTCAGGAGGAGGCCTGCCGCGCGCTGGGTGTGCGCAAGCAGACCCTGTATGCGTATGTCAGCCGCGGGCGCATCGAAGTGCGCTGGGACCCGGAGCATGTGAGCCGCAAGCTCTATAGCGCGTCGGATGTCGCCGCGCTGATGAAGAAACGCGATCTCGGGCGCGCCCACAAGAATATTGCCGCGAGCACGATGGCGTGGGGCGAGCCCATCATCAACACGCGCATTTCCACGATCGAGCGCGGACGGCTCTATTACCGCGGCACGGATGCGCTCGAACTCGCCGCGCGGGCCACGCTCGAAGACGCCGCGCAATACCTGTGGGACTGCGAGCACTCGCCGCTTTTTCCGACGCTGCGCGACGCGCTGCCGGCTACGCCGGACACCACGCCACTCGCGCGAGCGTATGTATCGATCTCGCTCGCGGCCACCAACCCGGGTTCGAATCTCACGACGGATCCGCGGCGTCTGCACGACGAAGCGGCCAGCCTGGTGGGCCGGCTCGCCAGCAGCTTCGTCGCGCTGAACGGCGACGGTCCCCTGCATCTGCGCATCGCGCGTGCGTGGCGCTGCGAAGCGCAGGCGGATCTGCTGCGCCGCGCGCTGGTGTGGCTGGCGGACCAGGAGCTGACGACCTCGGCGTTTGCCGCGCGCGTGACCGCATCGACGGGCGCATCGCTCGGCGCCTGCATGCTGGCGGGCCTGGCCGCGTTGTCGGGACCGCTGCATGGCGGCGCCCCGGCCCGCGTGCAGGCATTGCTCGGCGAAGTGCGCGAACACGGTGTCGCCACGGCCGTCGAGCACTGGAGGGCCACTCACGGCCCGCTGCCCGGCTTCGGTCACGAGCTGTATCCGCAGGGCGATCCGCGTGCGGCGGACCTGCTGGCCGCGTTCGACGCCCCCGACGATGTGCGCGAACTGACCGCATACGTGCATCGGACGAGCAGCCTCGCGCCGACGATCGACATCGCGCTCACCGCGCTGGCCAGGTACTGCGGCTTGCCGGACGACTCGGTGTTCTCGATGTTCGCGATCGGCCGCAGCGTGGGCTGGATGGCGCATGCCATCGAGCAGATCGCCGACGGGACGCTGCTTCGGCCACGGGCCCATTACGTCGGTCTGCTCAAGTGAGGGGCTTCGTTTCGCCCATTGTCTCCACGAACTGGATTGCGACGGGGTCGATCAATGCGCCGCATAAGCGGCCGTCGACTGCGCGGCGCAAACACGGGTCAACTGGGTCCGGTCAACCATCGAAGCATGCTTTGCCGGCACTGCGGCGGCACCGGCGCCGCGAAATCGCTGCTTCGCCTATACTGTTGCAAGCGCTTCAGGAAATCGATCCATTCGATGTTTTCCATTGTTCCTGGTATCGAGCAGTCATGTCGCCGCAGCCGCCAGTCATCACGATCTCGATCGATTCGATCGTGCATGCTGGTTGCATCAATTCGTTCGCGTCGATTCCGGTCACGCGGCGTCTCCCGCATCTGTCCCGCGACGAAATCGCATAGGGCGGACGCGGCTGAACGGGGCGGCGGCTCTGCCAGGTACAAACGAAACGCTCTGCACGACGCACCTCGTCTCAAGGTGAATAAGAGCACCAGTCACGATAATTGCTCGATTCACGATCAAGCCGATGACGATCGGCTGCGTCGACATTCCAGTCCAATCGTGGAGGCACGAATCATGAACAAGGCAATCAGCATGTCAATCGCGGCCGTCGCCGCACTTGCGCTGTCGGGCGGCGCATACGCACAGAGCCACAACACGCTCGCCACCCCCTCGGTCGTATCGCCGGCCGCCCCGCAGCAGACGAGCGGCTACGGCACGCCCGGCGCCACTGGCTCGGACAGCGGCATGGGCACCGGCTCGCAGAACTCGAACGTGCAGAAGAGCATGAGCAGCACGACGTCCGGCGGCAACGCGTACGGGAGCCACAACACGCTGGCGACCCCGTCCGTCGCGTCGCCGGCCGGCCAGTAACAGTTATCGCGAATGATAGCGAGGCGCGCATAGGCGCAAGGCGAGCACGCGCTTCGAGCTGAACCGCACCCCGAAGGCTGGACATAGGTCCGGCTTTCGGGGTGTTTGTCTTTCAGGTCCTTGCCCTTCTTCTCGAAATTTACTTGACATCTAAACTATCAAAACCTAAATTAATCTCACCGCAGAGTCCATTTTTTGGGGAACCAGCATGCGCATCGTCTGTATCGGTGGCGGCCCGGCCGGGTTGTACTTCGGTCTATTGATGAAAAAACGCAACCCGGGCTATGACGTCACGGTCGTCGAGCGCAACCGCCCCTACGATACGTTCGGCTGGGGCGTCGTATTCTCCGACCAGACGCTCGGCAATCTGCGCGCGGCCGACGCCCCGAGCGCCGAGGCGATTCTCGACGCGTTCAATCACTGGGACGACATCGAAATTCATTTCCGCGGCCGGACGGTTCGCTCGTCGGGTCACGGCTTCTGCGGCATCGGCCGCAAACGTCTGCTCAATATCCTGCAAGCGCGCTGCGAAGAACTCGGCGTGAAGCTCGTGTTCGAAACGCAGGTCATGGACGACACCGCCTACGACGCCGACCTCGTCATCGCATGCGACGGCCTGAACAGCATGGTCCGGCAAAAGTACGCAGCCACTTACGAGCCCGACATCGACGTGCGCGACTGCCGCTTCGTTTGGCTCGGCACGAAAAAGCTCTTCGACGCCTTCACGTTCGCGTTCGAAGAAACCGAATTCGGCTGGTTTCAGGCCCACGCCTATCGCTTCGACGATCAAACCTCGACCTTCATCGTCGAGACGCCCGAGCGCGTATGGCGCGCCGCCGGTCTCGACGACATGAGCAAGGAAGACAGCATCGCATTCTGCGAGAAGCTGTTCGCGAAGTACCTCGACGGCCATGCGCTGATGTCGAACGCAGCGCACTTGCGCGGCTCGTCGCAATGGATTCGCTTCCCGCGCGTCGTCAACAAGGAGTGGGTGCACTGGCGCGCGAACGCGAACGGCACGCAAACCCCGGTCGTGCTGATGGGCGACGCCGCGCACACCGCACACTTCTCGATCGGCTCGGGCACCAAGCTCGCGCTCGAAGACGCCATCGAGCTCGCCAACAGCATGAGCGCGCATCCCGGCGACCTCGCCGCTGCGCTCGCGCACTACACCGAAGTGCGCAGCATCGACGTACTGCGGATTCAGAACGCCGCGCGCAATTCGACGGAGTGGTTCGAACACGTCGACCGCTATACGTCGTTCGAGCCGGAACAGTTCGCGTATTCGCTGCTCACGCGCTCGCAGCGCATCTCGCACGAGAACCTGCGCGAGCGCGACGCGCACTATCTGTCGGGCTTCGAAGACTGGCTCGCGCAGCGTTCCGGCATCGAGCACGCGCCGGAAAAGCACTCCATTCCGCCGATGTTCACGCCGTTCACGGTGCGCGGCGTCACGCTGAAAAACCGCGTCGTAGTCTCGCCGATGGCGCAGTACTCGGCCGTCGACGGCGTGCCCGGCGACTATCACCTCATGCATCTCGGCGCGCGCGCGATGGGCGGCGCCGCGCTCGTCATGACGGAAATGACCTGCGTGTCGCCCGAAGCGCGTATCACGCCCGCATGCCCCGGCATGTACGCGCCCGCGCATCTGGCCGCATGGAAGCGCATCGTCGATCTTGTGCATAGCCAGTCCGATGCGAAGATCGGCATTCAACTCGGCCACTCGGGCGCAAAAGGTTCGACGCGCGTTGCGTGGGAAGGCATCGATCAGCCGCTCGCCGAAGGCAACTGGCCGCTTATCTCGGCATCGCCGCAACAGTACTTGCGCGGCATCAGCCAGCATTCGCGCGAAGCCACGCGTGAGGAACTGCGCGAGATCGAGGCGCAATTCGTCGAGGCAACGCGCATGTCGGTCGAAGCCGGCTTCGACTGGCTCGAACTGCACTGCGCGCACGGCTATTTCCTGTCGAGCTTCCTGTCGCCGCTCACGAATCGACGCACCGACGAATACGGCGGTTCGCTCGAAAACCGTCTGCGTTATCCGCTGCGTGTGTTCAAGGCGATACGCGCGGTATGGCCGCAAGAAAAGCCGATTTCGGTGCGTATTTCCGCGCACGACTGGGTCGAAGGCGGCAATACGCCCGACGACGCCGTGAAGATCGCCGAGGCCTTCAAGGCAGCGGGCGCGGACATGATCGACGTCTCGTCGGGCCAGGTCAGCAAGGAAGAAAAGCCCGTGTATGGCCGCATGTTCCAGACGCCGTTCGCCGATCGCGTGCGCAACGAGGCCGGTATCGCGACGATCGCGGTCGGCGCGATCTCGGAAGCGGACCACGTGAACAGCATCATCGCGGCGGGCCGCGCGGACCTCTGCGCGATCGCGCGTCCGCATCTCGCGAATCCGGCGTGGACGCTCAACGAAGCCGCGAAGATCGGCTATCTCGACGTCGCGTGGCCGAAGCCCTACACGGCAGCCAAAGTCCAGCTCGAACGCAATCTCGAACGCGAACGCGCGCAGGCCATCGCGAACGCGGGCCTCACCGCACAACAACGCGCCCAGCGCGCGGAAGGAACGACGTGAACACGCCAACCTCATGGCTCACTGGACAGCATGCCGTCGTCACGGGCGGCGGCAGCGGCATCGGCGCGGCGGTCGCCGAGGCGCTGCTGCGCGCGGGCGCGCGTGTCACGCTGATGGGCCGCAACGCGCAACGGCTCGAAGCGCAGCGCGAACGATGCGCGGCACTCGGCAACGTGGCCTGCATCAGCGTGGACGTGACGCAGGAAGAAGCGGTCGCGCGGGCGTTCGACCAGGCGGGCGCGGTCGATATGCTCGTCAACAACGCGGGGCAGGCGCAGGCCGCGCCGTTCGCGCATACCGACATGGCGCTCTGGCAGCGCATGCTCGACGTGAACCTCACCGGCGTATTTCTCGGCACGCGCGCGGTGTTGCCGGGCATGCTCGAACGTGGGTACGGGCGCATCGTCAACGTGGCGAGTACCGCGGGGCAGATCGGCTATGCCTACGTGGCCGCATATTGCGCGGCGAAACACGGCGTGATCGGCCTCACGCGCTCGCTCGCGCTCGAAGTCGCGACGCGCGGCATCACGGTCAATGCGGTGTGTCCCGGTTATACGGAAACCGAACTGCTGCACGCTTCGCTCGAACAGATTACGAGCAAAACTTCGCGCACCGAAGAGCAGGCACGCGAAGCGCTGCTGCGCTCGAACCCGCAGCGCCGCTTCGTCAGTCCCGAGCAGGTTGCCAACTCGGTGCTGTGGCTGTGCCAGCCCGGCTCGGACGCGATCACGGGCCAATCCATTTCGATCTCCGGCGGAGAAGTGATGTGAGCAAATCGACACACGCAGGCAAGCCCGCGGCGGCCACCGCCGCAGCCGTAGAAAAGAAGCCGTCGCGCAAAGGTGTCGCCCAACCCGCGGAGAACGTCGTGGACCTCGAAATGAGTACGGGCGCGGACAGCCACATGGGTCTGCGTCTCTGGCTGCGCATGCTGACCACGACGAATCTCGTGCAGGCCGAATTGCGCAAACGCCTGCGCAACGAATTCGACACGACGTTGCCGCGTTTCGATCTGATGGCGCAACTCGAACGCCATCCCGAAGGCCTGAAGATGACCGAACTGTCGCGCCGCATGATGGTGACGGGCGGCAACGTCACCGGCATTACCGATCAGCTCGAAAAAGAAGGGCTCGTCTTGCGCAGCGCCGATCCGAACGACCGCCGCTCGATCAGCGTGTGCCTCACGCCCGCCGGCCGCAAGGCGTTCGACCGCATGGCGGCCGCGCATGAGCAATGGGTCGTCGAAATGTTCGGTGGCCTGAGCATCGACGAAAAGATGCGCACGCATGACCGCCTCGGCAAACTGAAGCAACATCTGCTCGACAGTCTCAAGAACTGACCCATACCGACCCGCCGCCATTACCTTGCAGGGGACACACACATGACACGATCCAACGCCGACGCGCTGCTGGCCGGCAACCGCCTCACGCTCGCCGGATACGAAGCGAAACACTTCGGCTGGTCGGTGACGGGCAAAGTCGCGACGATCACGCTGAACCGCCCCGAGCGCAAGAACCCGCTCACGTTCGAATCGTATGCGGAGTTGCGCGACCTGTTCCGCCAGCTTGCCTACGCCACCGACGTGAAGACGGTCGTGCTCCACGGCGCGGGCGAGAACTTCTGTTCCGGCGGCGACGTACACGACATCATCGCGCCGCTGATCGATCTGCCGATGCCCGAACTGCTGCTGTTCACGCGCATGACCGGCGATCTCGTCAAGGCCATGCGCCATTGCCCGCAGCCGATCATCGCCGCCATCGACGGCGTTTGCGCGGGCGCCGGCGCCATTCTCGCGATGGCCTCGGACATGCGCCTCGCCACCGCGCGCAGCAAGCTTGCGTTCCTGTTCACGCGCGTCGGCCTCGCGGGCTGCGACATGGGCGCCTGCGCGATGCTGCCGCGCATCGTCGGCCAGGGGCGCGCCGCCGAACTGCTGTTCACGGGGCGCTCGGCAAGCGGCGACGAAGGCCATGCGTGGGGCTTCTACAACCGCCTCTGCGAGCCGGCGGCGCTGCTCGAAGAAGCACAGAAGCTCGCCGCCGATCTCGCCGCAGGCCCGACCTTCGCGCACGGCATGACGAAGAAGATGCTGCATCAGGAATGGAGCATGAGCATCGACGAAGCCATCGAATCGGAAGCACAGGCGCAGGCGATCTGCATGAGCACGCGCGATTTCGAGCGCGCGTACAACGCGTTCGCGGCGAAGTCGCGCCCCGTGTTCGAAGGAGATTGAGTTGAGCGCCGCCACTCAGGACCATAAGATCGATATGCACAGCGCACTCGCGTGGCCGTTCTTCGAGCCGCGTCATCGCGAACTGGCCGCCGGCATCGAAGCATGGTGCCGCGCCAATCTCGCGCATGACGATCATCAGGATACCGATGCGACCTGCCGCCGTCTCGTGCGCGAACTCGGCGCGGCGGGCTGGCTGAAATACGGCGTCGGCGGCGTTGCATACGGCGGCCACGGCGACACGATCGACACGCGCGCCGTCTGCCTGCTGCGCGAAACGCTCGCGAAGCATTCCGGTCTCGCGGACTTCGCGCTCGCCATGCAAGGGCTCGGCTCGGGCGCGATCTCGCTCGGCGGCACGCATGAGCAGAAGTCGCGCTATCTGCCGCGCGTCGCGAACGGCACGGCCATCGCCGCATTCGCGTTGTCGGAGCCGCAAGCGGGCTCCGACGTCGCCGCGATGGCGCTCGCCGCTCGCGAAGACGGCGACGCCTACGTGCTCGACGGCGAGAAGACGTGGATCTCGAACGGCGGCATCGCAGACTTCTACGTCGTGTTCGCGCGCACCGGCGAAGCACCAGGCGCACGCGGCATCAGCGCGTTCGTGGTCGATGCCGATACGCCGGGGCTCGACATTGCCGAGCGTATCGACGTGATCGCGCCGCATCCGCTCGCGCGCCTGCGCTTCACGAACGCGCGCGTGCCGAAGAGCCAGATGCTCGGCGTGCCCGGCGAAGGCTTCAAGCTCGCAATGCGCACGCTCGATATTTTCCGCACGTCGGTCGCGGCGGCCTCGCTCGGCTTCGCGCGTCATGCGATGGCCGAGGGTCTCGCACGCGCGTCGTCGCGCAAGATGTTCGGCCAGACGCTCGGCGACTTCCAGCTCACGCAAGCGAAGCTCGCGCAGATGGCGCTGACCATCGACAGCAGTGCGCTGCTCGTCTATCGCGCCGCGTGGCTGCGCGATCAGGGCGAGAACGTCACGCGCGAAGCGGCGCTCGCGAAGTGGCACGCGAGCGAAGGCGCGCAGCAGGTGATCGACGCCGCCGTGCAGCTTTACGGTGGCATGGGCGTGCAAAGCGGCACCGCGGTCGAGATGCTATATCGCGAGATTCGCGCGCTGCGCATCTACGAAGGCGCGACCGAAGTGCAGCAATTGATCGTCGGCCGCGATCTGCTGAAAGCGTACGCCGCCACCGTTGCCGTCGCCGGGGAGCACGCCCAATGAGCGCTTCGTTCGAAAGACCCGTACGCATCCGCTTTTCGCACTGCGATCCGGCCGGCATCGTGTT
The DNA here is from genome assembly GCF_017105025.1 of Paraburkholderia sp. Ac-20336. Lineage (NCBI taxonomy): Bacteria > Pseudomonadati > Pseudomonadota > Betaproteobacteria > Burkholderiales > Burkholderiaceae > Paraburkholderia > Paraburkholderia sp. Ac-20336. Next base: position 21,540 of record NZ_JAAGPS010000060.1, read on the forward strand.
CTTTCCGCAGTATCTCGTGATGACCAATGCGCTTGTCGAAGACTGGTTCAACGAGGGCCTGCTGATCGACTACGCGCACATGATCGGCCAGCGCCGCATCGGCCTGCCGATCGTCAAGCTCGATTGCGAATTCTCGCGGCCGAGCCAGATGGGCGAGACGATCACGCTGACGCTGAGCGTCACCGTGATCGGCCGCAGTTCGATCGGCCTCGACATCGTCGGTCACTGCAACGGCGAAACGCGCTTTCGCGCGAAACAGGTGCTCGTAACGATGTCGTTCGAGACCGGCAAATCCATCGGGATTCCCGACGACATCGCGAGCGCGCTCGCGGCATACGCCCCATCGTCCCATCCATCGAAGCGCACCGAGGCGCAACGCTCATGAAAAAAGCTCTCCTTCCCGCCGGCTGGATCAAACCACGCGGCTATGCGAACGGCGTCGCGGCCACCGGCACGCAGGTGTTCATCGCCGGTCAGATCGGCTGGGACGAACAGGCCCAGTTCCATACTGACGACTTCGCCGCGCAAGCGGTGCAGGCGATCAAGAACCTGCTTGCCGTGCTGCGCGAAGCGGGCGGCAAGCCCGAGCACCTCGTGCGCATGACGTGGTACGTCACCGACAAGCGCGAATACCTCGCGGCGCTGAAAGACATCGGCCGCGCGTTTCGCGAACTGATCGGCGATTACGACATCGCGATGAGCGCGGTGCAGGTCGTTGCGCTGATCGAGGATCGCGCCAAGGTCGAGATCGAGGCCACCGCCATGATTCCTCATTGAAAGCCGCGCCGCCCCACACGCCAAACACAGTGCATTAACCGGCTCAACGACACCGGGAGACCATGATGGAACCGTCGGCACACGTCGATACTTTCGCGCGCGACAATCTTCCGCCGCAGGATCAATGGCCCGTCTTTCTGCTCGACAACCCGGACGTGGGCTATCCAGCACGGCTGAACTGCGCGACCGAACTGCTCGAACGGACCATCGAAGCCGGTTATCGCGACCGGCCGGCCATCTGGTCCGACGTGGACGGCAAGCCGCACGCGACGACCTACGGCGAACTGCTCGCGCTCGTGAATCGCAGCGCCCATGTGCTCGTCGATGAAATGGGTTTGCAGCCGGGCAACCGCGTGCTGCTGCGCGGACCGAATACCTTGCAGATGGCCGTGGCGATGTTCGCGGCGCTGAAGGCCGGGCTCGTCGTCGTGCCGACCATGCCGCTGCTGCGCGCGAAAGAACTGAAGCAGATTATCGTAAAAGCGCGGATCAGCGCCGCGCTATGCGATGCGCGCCTGACCGGCGAACTCGCGCGCTGCACCGATCCCGCCGACGAGTTCTACTGCCCGACGCTCACGCAAACGCGCCGCTTTCACGACGACTCCGCCGATTCGCTCGACACGCTCGCGGCCAGCAAGCCCGCGCACTTCACCGCATGCGATACGGCCGCCGACGACGTCTGCCTGATCGCGTTCACGAGCGGCACGACCGGCGCGCCGAAGGGCTGCATGCATTTCCATCGCGACGTGATCGCGATGTGCGATCTGTTTCCGCGCCATGTGCTGAAGCCGTCTTCGACCGACATCTTCTGCGGTACGCCGCCGCTCGCGTTTACGTTCGGCCTCGGCGGATTGCTGTGCTTTCCGCTGCGCGTCGGCGCCTCGACGGTGCTCGTCGAAAAGCTCACGCCCGAAACGCTGCTCGTGCTCGTCGAACGTTTCGGCGCAACGGTCATGTTCACGGCACCGACTTTTTATCGGCAAATGGCGCCGCTCGTCGCGCAACACAACGTGTCGACGCTGAAGAAAACCGTGTCGGCCGGCGAAGCGCTGCCCGATTCGACACGCCGGCTATGGCATGACGCGACCGGGATCGACATGATCGACGGCATCGGCGGCACCGAGCTGATCCATATTTTCATTGCGGCGCAGGGTGACGAGATTCGCGCGAACGCGATCGGCCGCGCGGTGCCCGGCTACGTCGTGCAAGCGGTAGACGACGACATGCGGCCGGTGCCGCCCGGCACGATCGGCAAGCTCGCGGTGCGCGGCCCGACCGGCTGCCGCTATCTCGCCGACGACCGGCAACTGCGCTTCGTGCGCGACGGCTGGAATCTGCCCGGCGATTCGGTCTATCTCGACGCGGACGGCTACGTGTTCTACCAGGCGCGCGCCGACGACATGATCGTCTCGGCCGGCTACAACATCTCCGGCCCCGAAGTGGAAAGCGTGCTGCTGCAACACGAAGCGGTGGCCGAATGCGGTGTGATCGGCATCCCCGACGAAACGCGCGGACAGATCGTCAAGGCATTCGTCGTGCTGAACCCCGGCTATACCGCCGATGACAAAACGGTCGCGCAACTACAGGATTTCGTGAAGAATAGCGTGGCGCCTTATAAATATCCCCGTGTCATCACTTTTGTCGGCGCACTGCCGCGCACCGAAACCGGCAAGCTCAAACGTTTCGAGTTGCGTACGATGACGTAACCCACTTCATGGGATCGAAATCGCATGACAGGCTCTTTCATCGAAGTCGTCGCCGAAGACGGCGGCTGTTTCAACGCTTATGTCGCGCGGCCCGCGCAGGGCTCCGGCCCCGGGCTCGTGCTGCTGCAGGAAATTTTCGGCGTCAACGACTCGATGAAAGCGACCGCCGACCGCTACGCTGAAGAAGGTTACGTCGTGCTCGTGCCGGACCTGTTCTGGCGCATCAAGCCGGGCATCGACCTCGGCTACGGCGAAACCGACATGCAACAGGCGCTCGGCTATCTCGGCCAGTTCGACGCCGACCTCGCGGTCAAGGACATCGCCGCCACCATCGCCACGTTACGCGGGCTGCCCGAACAGGCGGGTAAGGTCGGCGTAGTCGGCTACTGCCTCGGCGGCAAGCTCGCGTTTCTCGCCGCAGCGCGCACCGACGTCGACTGTGCGGTCAGTTACTACGGCGTGGGCCTCGACGCCCATCTGAACGAAGTGCCGTCGATCCACTGCCCGATGGTGTTTCACTTCCCCGAGAACGACGCGCATTGCCCACCTGAAACGCGCGAGCGCATCGGCGCGGCATTGCGCACGCGGCCGCACATCGAGCAATACCTGTACCCCGGCTGCGATCATGCATTCGCGGCGCCGGCGCGCAAGCAATACGACAAGCCCGCCGCGATGATGGCGTACTCGCGCACGCTCGCGCTGCTGCGCAAGGTGCTCGGCCCCGTCTACGATCTCAACGCGCTGTGGGAAGCGCATTGCTATCACGAGTTCGCGACGCGCGACGTCGATGCGGTCATGCCGACGATGGTCGCGCAACCGTATGTCAATCATGTGCCAACGATGACGGGCGGTGTCGGCCACGACAATCTCAAACGCTTCTACACGCATCACTTCGTCAACTCGAATCCGCCCGATACCAGGCTGATTCCGATTTCGCGCACGATCGGCGCGGACCGCATTGTCGACGAATTCATTTTCAGTTGCACGCATAGCTGCGAAATCGACTGGCTGCTGCCGGGCGTTGCGCCGACCGGCAAGTACTTCGAAGTGCCGATGCTCGCGGTGGTGTGCTTCCGCGGCGACAAGCTCTATAACGAGCACATCTATTGGGATCAGGCTTCGGTGCTGGTGCAGGTGGGATTGCTTGATCCTGAGGGGTTGCCGGTGGCGGGAATCGAGAGTGCGCGGAAGTTGCTCGATGAAACGTTGCCTTCGAATCGGTTGATGGGTGGGAAGTCGAAGGTGTGAGTGGTGGCCGCCGACGTCGCTGTTACTTGACTCAGAACACGCGCAAGGAAAGTTTCGCGTCGAGCCGGTCATAAAGCGACGGCGGCAGCTTCACAAACGATGTGTTGTCGCCGCCACGAGAAAAAGAAACCGCGTCGTTATTCAGCCAAACCAGTTCGGGAACTGGCGTGCTGAAGGTTCTGCGCACGAGTAACTCGCCTGAGCCGGCGTCGTAGACTCGGCCGACGTAGTCCGGATTGTTGCCGCCTCTCCATTGAAGCAGGCATCGCTCTGCGATGTAGTGGCGGTTTTCGGACATGCGTCTAATGCATTCGCTCGCACTGAGGTCGGTCGTGTGGGTGGCGAGTCGGAGAATGACGAACCCGAACAGGAATATGGGTATCCACCACTTTGCCAGAGAGCTTAATTTCATAAGTGGACTTCGTTATGGATTGGTCGTCTTGATTGTTCACGGAACTTCCGACATTGAAATGCCGAAGCGGAAAGTCTTACCTTCCACTCCAGCCGATTCTCGACGAATAAGGCAATCTGCCACAATCGGAATACGCTGAAAATTCCCATCTATTGTGGCGACCTCTCGCATCAATAACGATGCGTCAACATTGACAGTACGAGCGCGAAGCGTGTACTCGAACACGGCGGCAAGCGTAGCATTCTCCCTCCGCAATCGCCCCGACACCCCGCCCATCATTTCGTAGTTGTGTCGCACAACTCATCAGGCTAGACTCGACCATCCCCTTACAATCGACAAACGACCGCAGGGTTCGGCCCCTTGAACCTGGCCAGCAAATATCGCCAAACCACGGCCGCCGACGCACTGCCCCGGCTCGCAGCCTCGTCCAACATCGGACAGTCCCCGGCCGACTCGCCGCAAACCCGATCCACTGCGCCACAGGAGCGCCCGCATGACCCATGCCATTCACGGCCGACAACGCTGGCTCGCGCTAATCGTTCTATGCCTCGGCGTACTGATGATCGTGCTCGACACCACCATCGTGAACGTCGCGCTGCCTTCCATCGCGGCCGATCTCGGTTTTAGCGAAACCTCGCTTGTGTGGGTCGTCAACGCGTACATGCTCACGTTCGGTGGCTGCCTGCTGCTCGGCGGACGGCTCGGCGATCTATACGGGCATCGCAAGCTGTTTCTCAGCGGCATTACGCTCTTCACGCTCGCTTCGCTCGCGTGCGGCATGGCGAACTCGCAAGTGCTGCTGGTCGCCGCGCGCGCCGTGCAAGGCTTGGGCGGGGCGATCGTCTCGGCGGTATCGCTGTCGCTAATCATGAATCTGTTCACCGAACCCGGCGAACGCGCGAAAGCGATGGGCGTGTACGGCTTCGTCTGCGCGGGCGGCGGCAGCATCGGCGTGCTGCTCGGCGGCTTGCTGACGAACCTCTTGAGCTGGCACTGGATCTTCCTCGTCAATCTGCCGATCGGCATCGCCGTGTATGCGCTGTGCCTCGCGCTGCTGCCCGCCGCGCGCGGACACGCGCACGGCGAGCGGCTCGACGTGGCCGGCGCGGTCACCTTCACCGTATCGCTGATGCTTGCCGTCTACGCGGTCGTGAACGGCAACGAAGCGGGCTGGACCTCGCTGCAAACGCTCGGCCTGCTATGCGCCGCGCTTGCGCTGCTCGGCGCGTTCCTTGCGATCGAAGCGAAAGTCGGGCATCCGTTGATGCCGCTCGGCCTCCTGCGTCTGCGCAATGTCGCGACCGCTAACGTGGTCGGCGTGTTGTGGGCCGCGGCGATGTTCGCGTGGTTCTTCATCTCCGCGCTGTACCTGCAACGCGTGCTCGGCTACCGGCCGTTGCAGGTCGGGCTGGCATTCCTGCCCGCCAACCTGATCATGGGATTTTTCTCTCTCGGACTCTCGGCGCGCGTCGTGATGCGCTTCGGGCTGCGTTGTCCGCTCGCAGTTGGTCTGCTCGTCGCCGCGTGCGGCCTCGCGCTATTCGCGCGTGCGCCCGTGGATGGCGGCTTCGTGCCCGACGTGCTGCCCGGCATGATCCTGCTCGGCTTCGGCGCGGGCATCGCGTTCAATCCGCTGCTGCTTGCCGCGATGAGCGACGTCGATGCGGCCGACTCGGGTCTCGCGTCAGGCATCGTCAACACGTCTTTCATGATGGGTGGAGCGCTTGGACTCGCGGTGCTCGCGAGTCTCGCCGCGGCGCGCAGTGAAGCGATGCAGGCCACGGCTAGCGCGGCGGCCGCGCTCAACAGCGGGTATCACGTGGCATTTCTGTTTGGAGCGGTTTTCGCGGCTGCGGCTGGTGTGCTGGGTGGCTTGTTGTTGAGGCCGGGGCAGGCTGGTGGTGCTGAAGCGGCCTCTCAGTTGGACTCCGGACCTGCGTCTGATTCGACTGCGGCCACCTCTTCTACAGAACATTCGCGCGGCGCGGACAATACAACGGCGACAGAGAACTACTGAATTCACCGCCCGTCACTCGCATAACAGAATGCGGTTGAAAAGAAATCGCGCCGTCAGATCAAAGTTCTTTCGCCATATCGACGATTGTGGAATTCGTGCGCGACGGGTGCGGCCGTCGCCCTGTTTCAACATAGCCGAGTTTCGAATAGAGCGCGATGTTCCTGCTCATCAACGCATTCGTGTAGAGCTTCATGCTCGATTTGCCGTTCGCTTTGGCGCGCCGCTCGGCCTCCGCAATCAGGCGAGCGCCGATTCCCTTGCCGGCATGATCGGGGTCTACCGCGACATTGAAAATCAGATCATGTGCATCGCCGGATTCGACGACGATAAGACCCGCGACTTCGTCATGCACACACGCCAGCATCACTTCACCGCGCGCGATGTGTGGCGCGTGATCTTCCACAACGGGCTGCGGATGGAAGCCGAGAACCGGTAACCACGCTGCGTAGGCACGTTCGGTGATTCGCCGCACGACGGGAAGATCTTGTAACGTCGCGTTTCTGATTTCGGTTTGCATTGGCGTGGCCCACTTAGTTATGACGTGCTCAATTGCGGCTCGCAATAGCCACCGCCGCACCGCCGAGCGCAAATGCGCCAACACGATTGGCAAAGCGAACCGCGCGAGGCGTGCGCAGAATAAAGCGCGCCTTATGGGCCAACAATATCCAGCTCAGGTCGATCGCGGCCAACGTCACGAGAGTAACCGACGCAAGCATCGCCCACTGCCGCACACCCACCGACGAAAGATCGATCAACGCCGGCAGCAACGCAATATAGAAGACCATGATCTTCGGATTACCCAAGGTAACCGCCATGCCCGCACCGAACATCGATAGCGAGGAAGATCGGCGCGGCAGCGTATCTTCTGCTTCCGTTGCGGGTTGCCGCCACATCCGGATTGCGAGCCAACACAGGTAAGCACAGCCAAGCCATCTGATCGCGTGAAAGATGAACTGGAAGGTTTGAGCCAACATCGTGAGCCCGGCCATTGCCATGCTGAGCCAGATCACCTCGCCGATCCACATCGCCGCGACGAAAGGAATCACACCGCGCCATCCTCTCGCGATAACGCGCGAGACCAGTGCGACGACGCTCGGGCCGGGAGTCGCCGCGTTGAGCAGCAATGCACCTGCAAAGATAGCGACGGATAACAGTTCCATGCGGATTTCCCTGGCGAGTTTGTGGGATCGTCTTCGTGAAATGGCGACGATCGAAACCGGTGCGCCGAATATGAATGGCCTTACTGCCCGACTTTTTCCGACTCCACGACGATGTCCAGCACGTAAGCGACCGACGCCCCATCGGCGGGCGGGTTATTGACAGTAAAGCGCTTCACGCGCAGCACGTTGCGAATGCCCGGCGCATGCGAATAACCCTCGATATCCTGGTTCAGTGGCTGCCATTCGCCAGGCTTGCCGGTGGGCAAACCCTGCTCGTCGAAGTGGCGTTCGCGCACCAGCAGACATTGCCTGTTCGGAATCAGCGGATGGTTGCATGGCACGGTCTGCGGGGCCACTTCGAGGAAGGCCGTTTCGCCGGGACCGCCAAAGCGTGTTTGCGCGGTGGGCACACCGGTAAAGCTCAGCGTATCACCGTTATCCATGACCAGTTGCAGGCTGGGCACATTGCCGCGAGCCAGCAGGTTCACGCTGACACTACCGCGCAGGCGCTGCGAAATGGCGTCGTCGAGTGCGGCGAGATTCGGATCGGTGCAGGCCATCATCGTGCTCGCCATCGAGCCGATTTGCATGCGGCCTTTCCGGATGCTGTACGCGGCGCCCAGGTTATTGCAGCTATTCACCACGTTCAGCCGGTCAGCGCTGAAGTCCAGTTGCAGCGGTTGGTCCGGTCTCACGAACAGCGCGTCGATGCGCGTGCCCTGGCTGTCGATCGCGTTGTTAAGTTGCCAATGGTACTGCCCGAGGATGGTCGTGCCGCTGGTCGATGTCGTGCTCGCCACAGCGGCGGACGAGGCGGACGATGATGGAGCCGGATTCGTCGCTTCAGGCGAATGCGCGCAGGCGGCTAAAGCGAGCGGCAGTAATAGCGTGCGGTATTTCACGTCGGTACCTCCGGTGGTTCGGTGGATGTTCCTGGCGGCTGGCCGCGTTAAAGACGGATGAACGAGGGATTCGGGTTGCTTAGGGGAATTCCAAGGAGAACCCTCGAATGGTACATCCGACTGCGTTATACCGGGTTTTCGGGCTGATTTAGTCCTGATAGTGAATGTCGACTCGATGCTCGACAGGATAACCCAAGCGGATTGCCAATACTCGTGCGTGTGGTTTTTTGCTGGTGAGATTCTTATTCGAGGTTGAATCACAGCTGTGACCTTATTCGGCTTTATGTCGCGAAGTTCTGGATGCCGAATCTGATTCTCGACGTAGTGACCGGCATTCGATACCGCATCAATATTCGGACAGGTTTAACAGTTTGTAAAGGTTTGCGTTCAACGCTATTTTTTAGCGCGCTTCTATCTGATACGATCTGCGCTTCTATTCAGGCATACGCACCGGACTCCTAATGTTTTTCAGACGAGAAACTTTGTACATATACGAGAAGTCAGACTTCTCCTTCGACTCCTGGTTGATTTGGGGCCGTAAGCAGCTTACGCGCGAGGAACAGGATGAAATAAAGGAGGTATTGAGAATTGCGCATGAAGACTTCGTGAAGTGGTTCGATCCTGATTCGTGGACAACGAATTGTGCGGACATGCACCAGCTGCGGCATCTGTTGAGAAGCACCGATCACACATTGCTTATCCATATTATGAGCAATCATGAGGTCGCCCGGGCAGTACATGAGAAACTCAGAAGCGGTCAGCTGATTTTTATTCCGCCACGGGAGGCGGTTGGACGGTACATCGAGAACGCTCGGAGGAGGCGTGAGCAGGTGATGGGGAGAGGAAGATCCGCTGTGCCTGAAGAACAGGCCGTGGCTCTTTCCATCTCGCGTGCTGTCACATCCTACGGCAATGCGTCGCGTGGTCCGGTGGCACCATCGCCTGTGGCTGATTTTATGGCTAACGAAGTGGGTGAGGATGTTGACAAACTGGTTGGCATGTCTCCGGGTTTGCAGGCGGATTTGAAGAAGTTGGGGGATGCGGGGTGGCAGATAAACTATAGAGAGGCGGACAAAGGCTCAGATACCGATCGATCAAATAGCTTTATCTGGCTAGACTCTACTCTCAAAAATAATCCCAGGACATTGACAGAAACCCTCTCCCACGAAGTTGGGCATGCGATGTACTCGTACAAACCAGATTACTCATCAAAAGCCGCTTACGTAAGCGGAACGCTAAAGGACGAGGCGGCGGCGACCATGAACAATATTCGGACTGAACGCGAAATTCTTGAACACGGTGGTCCAGACATCGGAATACTTGGAGTCAACCATGCTGCCTACAGTCAAGCTTATGATCAGTTCCTGAAAGATGGGAACACTGCTGCCTGTCTGGATGCAATCGGAGCTGCATTCGGCAACGAAACCACCTCGAACACACGACAGACCTACGTCGACTACTATGGAAGCTGGTATGAAAATTCCCACCCGTTCAGATAATTTGTTCTGGACGTCTGCAATGCTTTGCCTCGCAATTGGGCTCACTGGGTGTGCAAAAATGACCCAAGACCACAGGGAAAATTCTCAAATTATGCAAACATCTATGACACTGTGGCAAACCATCGATGCACTCGCTCAGCATATTCCATTTAGCAAAAATAATGTCGAAAACGTACTATCGGCTCATCTTGCTGAGAAGGATACCAGTGAGAGTCCTATTCAGAACACGGCATTTCTGTTCTATATAGGCGGTCCCGTCAATCTGACTGATGGTGCTGTAATCAGCAACGTGGATTTACGTATCCGGCGCAAGGCAGGACATCCTGGCTTTCTTGTACTCAACATGAAGGGGAGATGTGTCAGTCTTGATGAGGTACGTTCACACTATAGTGACCTCAAACTAACATATCCACCTCGCCCCGATTCAACGTATGCCTTTACAGGATACTCGACCTTCCCATCGTGGGGGAGATTGTCATTTAGTTTTCTGGAGCGCAATCCAAATTGTCTTTCGTCATTGTCTTTTGATCCCAAGCCTATCGAAGCGGGCAACATGATGGCATGGCCTTCGGCAACTCGTCGATAGAGGTCCGCCTTCAGCACAGGAAATGTACCTGCAATCTGATTTAACGAGGTCGATATCTGCTTTACGCTGAACTTCGTCGTCAATCTCTGCGATTGACGCAAGCTAACTGAACTACGAGAAACCGGTATTGCTAATGTTCATTCGTTTTTCAACCATCTTTCTCAAGACACTTACCGTACTCGGCTTGACAATATTGTCCGCTGGATGCGTTCAAACAGTTGAATCACACCGGATGGATTCACAGGTCGCGCAACCATCTATGACATTGTGGATAGCTATTGATACGCTAGCGCAGCAAATCCCATTTAGCAGAAACAAGGTTGAGAACGCCCTCTCGACTCATCTCGTCAAGGGAGATACCAGCAAGAACCCGATTCAGAACACTGCATTCCAGTTCTACACAGGTAGCCCCGTCAGGTTAGCGGATGGCATCACTATCAGTAACGTAGATTTACGCATCCGGCACCGTCCTGGGCACCCCGGTTTTCTCGTACTCAATCTTGGTGGCAGTTGCACCACTCTCGATGCCGTTCGAGAGCACTATCGCGACCTTAGAATCACCGAACACCCTCATGGGCATTCGCTCGATGAGGCCACATCGTATTCGGCTTTCCTGGAATGGGGAAAACTGTCGTTCGGGTTCCTGGAACGTAATCGCAATTGCTTGGCATATGTTGTCCTCAACCCGAAGTACGATGCGGACAACATTGCACAATAGAGAAATTTACCCTTGAGCTCAATCCTAACGTACTTACCAGATGTTTTTTAATTATAGAAATCCGTTCTGCTCACATAGCTCGTTCAAGACGATTGCCATGTTCAGCCTGACAATCTGGTTTGCCGGATGTGGATCGACCACTGGACAGTACGAAAAGGATTCGCGGACGACGCAATCGTCGAGGACGCTATGGCAGGCTATCGATACGCTAACGCAACAGGCTCCCTTCACCACAGATAAGATTGAGAACGTCCTCGCGACTCATCTTGTCGTGAAAGATAACAGCAAGAGCCCTATTCAGAACACCGCATTTCAGTTCTACACAGGCAGACCGGTCAATCTGGCTGACGATGTTGTAATCAGCAATGTAGATTTACGTATCCGGTATCGGGCAGGACACCCCGGTTTTCTCGTACTTAACCTTAGCGGTAGCTGTATTACGCTCGATATGGTGCGCGCGCATTACCGCAGCCTCAGAGTTACGGACCGTCCGAGCGGCAGATCACTCGATGAAGTCACCTCATACACAACCTCGCTCCATTGGGGGGATCTGTCTTTCAGCTTCAAGGAGCGCAATCCGAATTGTCTTTCGTCGCTGGCCTTCGATCCCAAACCTATTGAAACAGACAACATGGCGAAGTGATAGAAATTTTCCTTCGAGCAGAACCGAAACTATTTACCGAGAATTTGAAAAATATCGAAGCCGCCCCATCAAGGTCGGCTCCGCCCCTCACACCAACGGAATATAAATATCCGTCTGCCACTGATCCAACGGCGTCTCCGGATACACACTCAAGTACTGAAAGAACAGCGGCTGATCCCGCAACTCTTCGCCACTCGAAGGAAGCCAGTCGCGATAGATCGGATAGATCGTCTCGCCGATATGGTCAGTCGATCCCGTATGCCGCACCACCGCGCACCGGCCGCCCGGAATCAGCAGTTCGCGCACACCATAGTCATTCGGCGCGACCGCTTCGCCGATCTCCCCGCAGATATCGAAACGGAACTCCTCGGCCGGCGTCGTATCCGGGTTATTGTGCGGGATGCCGAAAGTCCTGCTCGACGATACCGGCGATTGTCCGCTTTGCATACGCCAGTCGATAAACTTGCGCACGCTCTCGTTGACAAGTCCTGGCGCGCCGCAATGTTCGAGCGCGGCAACGCGGGTTTCAGCAAAATCGACAATTTGCACTTGCATGGTCAGCTTCCTTGAAAGATAGGGAACAACGAAATTCGCACTCCAGACATGCCATTTCGGATGCCGCCGAAACGCGCTCGGCGCCGCGCCGAACACACGCTTGAACGCACGGCTGAAGGCTTCGGGACTGTCGAAGCCCGCGTCGAACGCGGCATCGAGCACCGAGCAGGACGCTTGCGTGGCGAGGCGGCGGGCCGCTCGACGCAAGCGCATCAGCTGCACGTAGCGCGCGACCGGCACGCCGACATACGCGGCGAACTGTCGATGAAAATGAAACTTCGAGAAGTTCGCGATGCGACTCAGCGCGTCGACCGACAGATCGCCCTCGAGATTCGCATCGATATAGGCGAGGACGGCGTCGAAACGCTTCGTATAGGCAGTGGTGGCGTCGGTGTGAGCTTGCATGGTCTGGTTTGTGCGAGTTCCGATATGGTCGCCGAGGTTGGGCACATCATACCTAGCCGCGCTTGCTCGATTGCCGATCGGTGCCGCTGCCAGACCGCGCGAATTTGCGTAAACTTGGCTTCGCCTCCTCCACTAGAGACTTTCCGTCGATGCCCTCTTCGATCAGCAATTCGCTCCTCTGGATCTTCGACGCATTCGAGCGCAATCCGACCTACGTCCGCCGGCGGATGTTCGGCTGTGACGCCGCTTATATCGACGGCCTGTTGTGTCTGATCGCCGCCGATCGCGACAAACCCTGGAATGGTCTGCTGGTCTGTACATCGCACGAACGCCATGCCGCGCTCATCGCCGATATACCCGCGTTGCGGCCGCATCCGGTGCTCGGGAAATGGCTTTATGTGCCGCAGGATGATTCGGCGTTTGAGGGCACTGTGGAGAAGATGAGGGCGCTCGTGCTGGCTCGCGATCCGCGTGTGGGGGTAGAGCCGAAGCCGCGCAAGCGGCGGAGTAAGTCGGTGTTGCCGGATGATTGAGGCGGTTGGGTGGGGCTTCTTCTGCGTTTATTTTCGACGTGAGCTTCGGGTGTGGTTTGTTGGGTCGCGATGTGCGGATACTCGCAGCGTCAGGCGCTTTCATGGCCTCGTCGGTTATATGCCACATGTGCGGGGCCGATCGTAGCGATTACTACCATCGGCTCCGTTGTACTAAGGAATTGCTTTGGCGCTCATCGGCTTTGCGCGATTTGATTCGATCTGCTTCGGCCTGATGCGATCGTCTAGTGTGGGCCGGTTACCGGTTGTTGCGCGGCGTCTGCAGTCAACGTGACCGTGGTTTTCGCGGATGCATTCCTGCCGCGCGATCCTTTTGCACAAGCGATAGGCGCTTTCGCTCTCTGCGATGCCTCGGTCAGCAAGTTCGTCGCATGCTGTGCGGTGATGCGGCTGCGCGGGACACCCTTCGCATCGAGCGCGATCACCTGGAAGAGTTCGCGGTCGAATTCGAGTTCCATTTGATACTGCTCCGCTGTGTCCAGAAGCAATTCGAGAAGCTTCTGACGACGCCGTCTTTCGTCGCGCGTAATGGCAGGATTACTACATATTGACGATACGAGTGTGATGAGCGTATCCATTTGAGCCACCTGCCGATCGCACAGATCGAATGCGGAAAGAGCGAGCTTTTCGTACTGGAGTGCGTCGACGGGCGGACGCGAAGCTGGTTGACTTTTGACGGACCTGGTCATTGTGCGATCTCCCTGTTGCTTCATGGGGATGCCTGGACAACCGCTTTTTTTGAGACGGGTGAGCGGGCACGTAACGAGGTTAGCAGACCGGCGTTGAAACCAAAACCGGCGAGCCTTTCGGCTCCCCCACCACGGCCCGCCCATAGAAAATGGACGTGCAGAAGTAAGCGCACGACCTGCCTGGGCAGGCGTGCGGGTTTCAACGTTCAGGCTGCTAAACCTGATCGCCGGGTGTTTCCCAGCGATTTGGTAAGTATAAAGCAGGGAACCTTGGTTTTCGTCTATCTCGAAATTTAAATGTTTGGTTGATTGAGGAGACCAGAGCAGGTGAGACTAAAGCAGAGCCTGTTCGGCCAGCTTCCGATTTCGGTCAAGTGAATCACCGAAAACAATGACCAATTGCCTGATAACAAGAATTCATATAATAGGAGTCTCCGCCCCTAACAGGAGATTGAAGACTTTTGTCTATCACTATCACTTGCTTTTCAAACGCTCTTCGCTTACGCTGCACTGTCACTCTAGGGCCACGCCAGATTATTAGACGGGCACGTTGTACAACCCCCAAAAAAAACGAATATCAAAAAATGCGACGAGGTCGATATTATCTTGGTCGAGTTATTAAGCTAGGTACGTTAGACCAGGATCACTTAATGAATGCCATTTCAAATGCGGCAACAATCTCCGCGGGGAAAGCCAAATGGACTATAACCAACGTCATGGATCGGCGCGATGAAAATATGCCTTTTCTATTTGGCAAACTATCGAAGTTTTCTGATGAAGGTCATGTCACTGTCGTAGATACTCAAAAAAAATCAGAAGTTGATGCCATTGCTGAAAATCTGCTCATTGCCAGTGCAAATTTCGTATATCTACCCCTATATTCAGGGCTGGCATATATGCACGTTTGGAATCATATAGAAGCAGACGTTTTCGCGCGTAGATTCAAAGATATCATTGAGGCAACGTATGAAAACTTCTTTGTGGGTTGTTCTGTGGAAGCCGTCTCTGACTACCGTACATTTGGAGTTAAACTTCAAGGACTTGATCGTATTCGTGAGCTTTCAGCACGTATTCATCCCCCTAATCCATTATTTGGCCGACTATGGAGTTCTCTTAATCGTTACGTCAAAGAACGTAACGCGTCCGAAGTGACTGTAAAAGAATCACAGGATAGCGGCAGCGGTTTAGCTACTCAAATTGCAAATTTAGTAAGCCAGATTCTTGAAAATTCATCTTATGAGCCAGATTTTGATGTTGCAATGGGAGATGCAGCAGTATTAATGGCCGCCGATGGTTATGGATCGGGACGCGTTGTTGGCGACCAAGACGGCGAAGAGGTGACAATCCGAACGTCTGATGCTCAGAAGACCTTCTTGTTTTCCAAGGAACCCGTGCCTGCCGAACTTGCCGATGAGGCCGAAAGGCATTTTCGACGCATCAACTCAGAACGGGACATGAGGCATCCGTGAAAAAATTATTAGAGACGATTCGAACGTTCTTTGTATCTCCAGAATTAGCATTGGTGATCTGCGGAGTGTATCTTCAAGAAAAATTTTCAAAACAAATCGAACATGCGTTGCTTCACGTACATATACCGGACGATCTCTTTAAGTGGGCGATTGCCATCCCGGGAGTTTTGCTATGTTGGTCCTTAGTTTCAGGAAGAAAAATTCTCTTCCCTGAAAAAGACAAAAGCAGCATTCTCCAAAAATGGCCTGATTATTGGAAATTAAGAATATGCTTTCACGCAACATTATCTTGGAATATTATATTTCTTATGATATCCATTTATGCCTGGACAAATGACTGGACAAAGCCGTCTTCCATACATTTCGTTGCCTTGGCAGTATCTATTCTCGGATCAGCTTTTTGCTCCTTGAGTCTTTATAACGCTCAAACTCGGGTAGAAGAAGAGATTTCACAATATAAGACTGAGTAGATAGATAATGACAGACTGCAGGCCATCAGACTGACGATTCGGCTATAGTTAAGTATTTCGCAAATAAAATGACGGCAACATGGGTACACGCATCGCGCCGTCCATCGTTGATTCTCTTGAGCTAGATGAGGCATCGTGATTTGCGGATCATCGATACACCCGCCCCCCCTCTTCCTAGCACACTCAAATACTCCACGCCCGCCCTCAACCCAAACCCCACCGGCCTCTCTTCCCTTAACCACCTTAAATTAATCTTCCTCTCGTTCTCCTCCCTCTTCCCCCACCACCAAAACCGGCACCCTCATCCCCCGCGCATCCACGATCTTCTTCTCCAACCGCTCCGGCCGTCCATCGAGTACCGCCCGCACGCCCACATCTTCAAGCGCGCGCAAAACCTCCTCCGCATACCCCAAACTCGCATCGCTAATCGTCGCAACTGCAACCTGCTCTGGCGCCAACCAAACCGGCAACCATCCTTCATCATGCTCGAGCAGCATCGCAATGAACCGCTCCATACTGCCGAGTACCGCGTGATGAATCATCACAGGCCGCTCGCGTTCATTGCGCTCATTGACGAACTCCGCATCGAGCCGCTCAGGCAACACGAAATCGAGCTGGATCGTGCCGCATTGCCAACTGCGCGCGCGGCTATCCGTCAAATGAAATTCGAGTTTCGGCCCGTAAAAAGCGCCCTCTCCTTCGAGTACATCGAATTCGAGTCCCGCCGCTCGCGCGGCATTCGCCAACGCTTCTTCCGCGCGATCCCACGTCTGCTCGCTGCCGGCACGCGACGCGGGCCGCGTCGCCAATACAACCTTGAACTCCGGGAAGCCGAGATCCGCGTACACCTCGCGCAATAGCGCGCAGAAGTGCCCCACTTCCGCCTCGATATGCGCGGCCGCGCAGAACACATGCGCGTCGTCCTGCACGAACGCGCGCGTGCGCTTCAGACCTTCGAACGACCCCGAAGGCTCATCGCGATGACACGCGCCGAACTCGCTATAGCGCACCGGCAACTCGCGATACGAACGCACGCGCTGATTGAAAACCTGCACATGGCACGGACAACTCATCGGTTTCAGGCAGAGCGCGCGCCCTTCTTCGGCATCGGCGAGCGAATACATCGCGCCGCCGAACTTCTCCCAGTGGCCGCTCTTTTCCCACAGCGAGCGCGCCAGCAATTGCGGCGTGCGAATCTCGCGAAAGCCCGTGCGACGCATGCGCGCCCGCACATAATCTTCAAGCACGCGATGCAGCGTCCAGCCGCGCGGGTGCCAGAAAACCATTCCGGCGCCTTCTTCTTGTTGATGAAAAAGATCGAGCTTATTGCCAAGTACACGATGGTCGATGTCGTTCACGGTCATGCTCCGTCGGTTCGAATGTCACGATTACCACGAGGGATGCCGCAAACGGAGAGACCCGAAACGCCAAAGGCCCCGTCCGTTTCCGGCGGGGCCTTTGGGGATTTGCCACTGCTGCTCTGCTTCCGTACTTCCTGCTAGCGCGCGCAATCTCCAGACGACCCGCCTGTGAAGGTGGTCGTCGTGGTGGTGACGGCTGAAAGGAGAAGAGAGTGGAAGTTCATGGAGCAACAGTAAAGGAGTTCGATCCGGTACGTCAATCGTCATGGCCAGCGCAATCACGACACACTCGCCACAACGACACATTAAACGCTACGATGTACCCACGATCCCCCAACAACTCATCGAGCCCCAACCTTGACCATCCAGATCCGCCCCGCCACCGCCGCCGACGCCGCCCTGATCCTTCGCTTCATCACCGAACTCGCGGTGTACGAGAAAGCCGAGCACGAAGTCGTCGCCACCGTCAAAGACATCGAAACGAGCCTGTTTTCCGCGGGCGTTCCCGCCAAAGCGCTCATCTGCGAAATGAATGGCGAGCCTGTCGGCTTTTGCGTGTACTTCTTTTCGTATTCGACATGGCTCGGCAGGCAGGGGCTTTATCTCGAAGACCTCTACGTGTCGCCGGCATCGCGCGGCAGCGGCGCGGGCAAACAGATGCTGCGTCATCTCGCGCAGATCGCCTGCGATACCGGCTGCGGCCGTTTCGAATGGAGCGTGCTCGACTGGAACGAGCCGGCCATCGGCTTCTACAAGTCGATCGGCGCGGCCCCGCAAAGCGAATGGGTGCGTTACCGTCTCGCGGGCGATGCGCTCAAGGCGTTCGCCGAGAGCGACGTCGAGTCGAATACATAAGCCGCATGCGCTTCGCCATTGCTAAGCACTCGCTGCCATCGTGATACGCGCGTTGTTTGTCTGCGGCAAGAACCGTCTGCGCAGTCCGACTGCGGAGCAGGTGTTCGCCAGTTGGCCTGGTGTCGAAACGGATTCGGCGGGTCTCGCCGCCGATGCCGATGTACTGCTTTCGCCCGAGCAGTTGCGCTGGGCCGACGTCGTCTTCGTGATGGAAAAGACGCATCGCGCGCGGCTCGCGGCGAAATTTCGCGCGTGCCTGAACGGCAAAAAAGTGGTTTGCCTCGATATCCCCGATCACTATGCGCTCATGCAGCCCGAACTCGTCGCGCTGCTCGAACAGAAGGCGGGGAAGTTTCTGCGCGCGAAATAGGCGGCCTCACCTCAGCGAGCCGCCTCGCGCGCTCACTCCGGCTGCGCCGACGCCGCGCTCACCGGCGTCACTTCGAACGCATCGCCAGTCGCGAAGAACGTGCCGCCCGCCACGTAGTGACAGGTACGCAGGTCGGGATCGTCGCCGAAATGCCAGCGGTTGTTCGAGTACACGCGGCTGTCCGCATACGCGGCCACCACTTCGCCGATGATCAGATCGTGCCGCTGGCTATCGTCGGGAATCACCTTGCATTCCATCCACGTGATGCAGCCGGCCAGCATCGGCACGTCGATCTTTTGCGCGGGAAAGGTTGCGAGGCCGAACGCGGAAAACTTGTCGAGTTCGGTGCCCGCGTTCGTGCCGACCGCAAGCGTTTGCGCGGCGAATCCGCGGCTCGGCAGTTGCAGGCCGAATACGCCGCTCGCTTCGATCAATTGGCGCGTCAGCGTGCGGCTATCCACCACGACCACCACCTTCGGCGGATTGAAATCGAGCGGCATCGCCCACGACGCCGCCATGACGTTCGAGCGGCCGCCGTGCGCGCTCGTGATGATCGTGACCGGTCCGTGATTGAGCAGTTGTGTGGCGCGCGGCAGGTCGACGGGGTTTCGGGTGGCATTCATGCTTGAGGGGCTTGGGGTATGCGTCGGAGGACTGAAGGGAATTGCAGCGGCGCGGGTGATGCGGGTGCGAGCGCGATAACGGCGTGGCGGTGTGCGGTGCGTGCGTTCATCGGCGGCGCGGGGGTGTGCCGCCGATGAACGTCGAACGTTCCATGATGCGTGGCCCTCGCCGCTTCGCCGGTTCATACACGCGGCGAAACACCGAGGCTCGCACGCTCAATGCGGCGCCTTCCCATTCGGCAGCGCATCGAGCGGCTTGTGCTGCTCGTCCCCGAGCCCGGGGAAGAACACATTCCACGCGGCGCGCACGCCTTCGGCCGCGGCAACCTCGGCGCCGATCGATTCGGCTGCACCGTCGGCCGCTTTCGAGGGATCGGCGGACAGCCCGCGCCAGTGCGTGAACACGAGCAACGGCTTCTCGGTCCAGATGCCGTTGCCGAATTTGGCAAACGCCGTGTCGCCACTCGTCAACCGCACCTCGTACCACCCTTCGCGGACGGGGCTATGGTCGGCAAGCTCAAACCACGGGGTCGGTTCGATTTCCTTCATGTCGTCTCCGGTCGGATAGAACGTCAAAGATAAGCATAACCAGGGCATTCTTGATACCCATGCCCGTGGCGACTCGCGATGTGCCGCGCGCGATGTTGCGGCGCGGCAGGCCGTGGGCCGGACGTGGCATGCGGGGCGGGAACATCGACATGGCGAACCCGCCCCGCATAGGCAACACGATAGCGCGACATGGGCCGCGCGGACAGACGTAAAACTTACGGACGCGAAGGGGTGGCCCGGCGGGGTTTGGGCTTCGCTTTTGAGCCCGCTTTGGGCTTTGCTTCAAGCCTCGCATTGGGCCCGGCCTCTGGCCTCGCTTTGGGCCCAGCTTCCGGCGTCACTTTAACGCGCGATTTCGACGCGCCTTGCCCCGCACTTCCAGCCGTACTTTTAACGGCACGTTTCGCCATCCCTTTCGCCACCGTTCGCGCTGCTTCCACCGACTCGACCTCAACCGCCTCAGCTTCAATCTCCCCGGCCAACTCTGCCAGCACCCGAATCGCAGGCCCCAACTGCTCGGCAGGCGTATCGCCGTACCCGATCACGATTCCATTCGTGTCTTCGGAGGCATGCAACGCAAAACCCGACAACGCCCGCGGATTGAGCCCTTCGGCCCGCGCGCGCTCGACGAGCGTCCGATCGCACAGCCGCGCCGGCAAGCGCAGCGTCAGATGCATACCGCAATCGCCGCCGAGAATCTGCGCCGGCGCGGCCTGCGGCGCCGCTTGGGCAACGGCATAGGCCTCGGCATCCACCGCAAAACGCGACACGAAATGCACGGCAAGCGCATCGCGCAACGCCTGCTGCCGCTCGCGATACAAGCGCCGCATGCGTCCGAGATGCCGTCCGAACTCGCCGCTCCCGATGAAATGCGCAAGCGCCAGTTGCTCCAGCCGATGCCCGCCGCGCAGCATCTCCTGCAACGCGACGGCGGTCTCGTCGGCAATCGTGCGCGGCAGCACCACGAAGCCGATCCGCAGCGCCGGAAACATCGTCTTGCTGAATGAGCCGACATAGAGCACCGGCGCGTCGTCGACCAGGCCCTGCATGCTCGCGATCGGCTCGCCCGTGTGCCGGAATTCGCCGTCGTAGTCGTCTTCGATGATCCACGCGCCGCAGCGCCGTGCCTGCGCGATCAGCTCCAGCCGCCGCGCCACCGACAGCACCGCCCCGGTCGGATACTGATGCGCGGGCGACGTGTAGACGAGCTTCGGCGGATGCGCGTCCCACGCGTCGGCGGGCACGGCCATGCCTTCGCCATCGACGGGAATCGGCACCGTGCGCAGATCGCCGAGATTGAAGGCGGCCTTCGCGCCGCGATAACCGGGGTCTTCGACCCACGCGACGTCGCCGGGATTCGTGAAGAGGCGCACGCACAGGTTCAGCGCCTCTTGCGCGCCCTCGGTAATGACGACCTGCGTGCCATCGCAACGCACGCCGCGCGCGACGCGCAGATGCGCGGCAATCGCGT
>NZ_JAAGPS010000061.1:0-42602 GCF_017105025.1 Paraburkholderia sp. Ac-20336
TGCCAGCGACGACCTCGTCGCGCAGATCGTCGCATGGCTCGGCTCGCAGGCGCTCGCCGCCGCGCAGTGACGGGCGGGTAGCGCACGAGCGCACGGGAGGGAGCGCTGCATGAGCGAACGACCCTGGTTGCGCCGTCCGTCGGGGCTCGCCCGGCAGGCGCTGCTGCTGTATGCGGCGCTGATCGTCTACGGTTCGTGGTATCCGTTTTCCGGCTGGCGCTCGCTCGGCATCGCGCCGTTTGCCTATCTGTTCGATCCGATGCCGCAGTATCTGACGGCGTTCGACGTCGTCACCAATGTGCTCGGCTATATGCCGTTCGGCGCGCTCGTGGTGCTCGCGGTGTATCCGCGCTGGCGCGGCGCCGTGGCCGTTGCGCTGGCGTTCGGGCTCGGCGCTCTGCTGTCGGGCACGATGGAAGCGGTGCAGACTTATCTGCCGACGCGCGTCGCGTCCAATCTCGATCTCGCCGCCAACACGCTCGGCGCGCTGCTCGGCGCGGCGATGATGTCGCCCGCGACCGGCGCGCTGCTCGATCGCGGCTTGCTCAGGCGCTTGCGGCTGCTGTGGTTCGAGCGCGGCCGCGCGGCGCTCGCGTGTCTCGTCGCCACCTGGCCGTTCGCGACGATGTATCCGGCGCCGCGTCTGTTCGGCCTCGGCAACTGGCCGCGCATGCTGTGGCTGCGCGTCGATCCGGTGACCCAGGACGCGTTGCTTGCGTGGACGCCGTCCGCGTGGCACGTCGGCGCATGGCCGGCGGCCGCCGCTGCGTGGCTACCCGACGACGCCTGGGAAGCGCTGATCACGACGCTGAACCTGTTCGCCGCGCTCGTGCTCGCGTCGCTGCCGGCGCGCCGGCATGCGCCGCGCGTGCGTCTCTTGCTGGTGTTCATCGTCGTGACCTTGGGCGTGAAGGCCGGCGCGACGTTTCTGCAATCGCAATCCGGCCTTGCGTTCGACTGGGCGACGCCCGGCGCGTTGAGCGGGCTCGCGTGCGGCACGCTCGCGGCACTCGCTGCGTTGCCGTTGCGCCGCCGCGTGCGCGCGGCGCTGGCGGCCATCGCGCTCGTCGTTGCGCTCGTGTTCGTCAATCTGCTGCCGGTGAATCCGTATTTCGACGTGGTGCTGGCCGACTGGCGGCAAGGGCGGTATCTGCACTTCAACGGTCTCGCGCGCTGGCTCGCGTGGGTCTGGCCGTACGCGGCGCTGGTGTGGCTCGCGTTCGCGGTCGAGCAGGCGTGGCTGAAGCGTCGGGCGAAGCGCGCGTGAGACCGGGGAAAACGAGGCGAGGGTGCATCGGGCGGACAGGCGCAGGCAGTGCGCCCGATGGGCCGGGTTCGCATCGGCCCGGGCGAAAGAGGCTCGCACGAAATGCAGCGGGCCCGCGTCGGATACCATGCAAGCGCACGTGAAGCGCCATGCGGTGCTGCCGAAGCGCCGGCCTTTCCGGCCAGCAGACCCCGGCGGCCGCCTGGCCCGCTCGTTATAATCGTCCGCACCACGGGCGCCGCGGCATACCGTGTGCTGACAGCGCCATTGCACTCCCTTTCAGTCTCGCTCTCCCGGACATCATGGATTCCTTCTACAAGCATCACGTCTTCTTCTGTCTCAATCAACGCGAGCCCGGCGCCGAGCGTCCGAGCTGCGCCAACTGCAACGCGCAGGCGATGCAGGAATACGCGAAAAAGCGCGTGAAGCAGCTCGGCCTCGCCGGTCCCGGCCAGGTGCGCATCAACAAGGCGGGCTGCCTCGACCGCTGCGAACTCGGCCCGACGCTCGTCGTGTATCCCGAGGGCGTCTGGTACACCTACGTCGACGAGAGCGACATCGACGAGATCGTCGAGTCGCATCTCGCGAACGGCAAGGTCGTCGAACGTCTGAAGATCGATTAATAACGCGCGCCGTCAGGCGCGAATCACAAAACGATCGACAGGCACCCTCATGAACGTCAACACGAAGAAATATCTGATCGACGGCCCGGTCGGCAAGATCGAGGTCGCGCTGGACCTGCCCGACGACGTGCGCGAAAAAGGCGCCGCGCCGCGCGGCATCGCGCTTGTCGCGCATCCGCATCCGCTCTTTGGCGGCACGATGGACAACAAGGTCGCGCAGACGCTCGCGCGCACGCTCGTGCAACTGAACTACGTCACGTATCGCTCGAATTTTCGCGGCGTCGGCCAGACCCAGGGCGAGCACGACGCGGGCGTCGGCGAGCGCGACGATCTGCACGCGGTGCTCGAACACATGCGCGCCGATGCGCAGTACGGCGCTCTGCCGCTCGTGCTCGCGGGCTTTTCGTTCGGCACGGTCGTGCTCTCGCATGTGGCCGCGAAGCTGCGCGAAGAAGGCCGGGAGATCGAACGCATCGTGTTCGTCGGCACCGCGGCGAGCCGCTGGGACGTCGCGCCCGTGCCGGAGAGCACGCTCGTGATTCACGGCGAAGTCGACGAGACCGTGCCGATTCAATCCGTGTACGACTGGGCGCGGCCGCAGGAACTGCCGGTGGTCGTGATTCCGGGCGCCGAGCATTTCCTGCACCGCAAGCTGCACATCCTGAAGCGGATCATCGTCGAGGCGTGGCGGTAAAAACGCGCGCCGCGCTTCGTCCCGCGGGCCGGCATGCGCAAACGTGTGCGAATCGCCATCCTGCGACCGCTCCATGCGCGAAGCCGGCCAGGTAGCGCGCGTATAATGGGCGCTCTTTTTTTGGGCGCAGCGCCGCCCATCCGGCAGTTCGCGCGCCGCGGAGTTCCGCTTCGCGCGCAGCGCGGCCGGGCGGGAAGCGCTGCGTTCGCGAACCGATTGCGCCGCCGGAAGTCCAATGGGCGCCGTGCCGTTTTACGGCCAGATGCCCGCCGACCGGCTCCCCCAACTACGCGTGCTCTCGCGCAACGTATTTTTCTGCCTCCATCGACCCTATGCGTTTCTCCTCTTCTGGCCGTACGTCATTCCCGTCCGTCGCCTCGTTCGTTCCCGTCTCGCTGAATCGCGCCCTCACCCTCGGTCTCGTGCTGCCGGCCGCGCTCGCCGCCTCGGGCGCGTTCGCGCAGGTGCCGCCGCCGGCCGTGAATGCGCGCTCGTGGGTGCTCGTCGACGCCACCAGCAACCAGGTGCTCGCGTCCGGCAATGCCGAGGAGCGCGTCGAGCCGGCCTCGCTCACCAAGCTGATGACCGCCTATCTCGTGTTCGAGGCGCTCGACACGAAGAAGATCACGATGGATCAGACCGTCATGCCGAGCGAGGCCGTGCGCCGCGTGAAGACGGACGAATCGCGCATGTTCATCGAGGCGAACAAGCCCGTCACCGTGCACGACCTCGTGTACGGCATGATCGTGCAGTCGGGCAACGACGCGGCGATCGCGCTGGCCGAACTGGTCGGCGGCAGCGAGGCGCAGTTCGTCAACATGATGAACACCGAAGCGCAGAAGCTCGGCATGACGCACACGCATTTCGCCGACGTGAACGGCATGCCCGACCCGCAGCACTACACCACGGCGGGCGATCTCGCGGTGCTGTCGGCGCGGCTGATCCGCGATTATCCGGACTACTACAACATCTTCTCGGTCAAGGAATTCACGTACAACAAGATCAAGCAGCCGAACCGCAACCGTCTGCTGTGGATCGACCCGACCGTCGACGGCCTGAAGACCGGTCACACGCAGGCGGCGGGCTACTGCCTGATCGCGAGCGCGAAGCGTTCGCTGCCGGGCACGACCGACGCGTCGCGCCGTCTCGTCTCGGTGATGATGGGCGAGACCAAGGAGCACGACCGCGTGCAGGACAGCCTGAAGATGCTGAACTACGGCTACACCGCTTACGACACGACGCGTCTGTACAAGGCGAACCAGGTCGTGGCCACGCCGCGCGTCTACAAGGGTGCGCAGGACAGCGTGCAGGTCGGCGTGAAGAGCGACCAGTACGTCACGCTGCCGAAGGGCGCGGGCGACAAGGCGAAGCCGCAGATCGAGCTGAACGATCCGCTCGTCGCGCCGATCGCGAACGGCCAGCAGGTCGGTACTGCGAAGTTCGTTGCCGACGGCAAGGTGCTCGCGCAGTTCCCGGTGGTCGCGCTGCAGCCGGTGCCGCAGGCCGGTGTGGTCGGCCGCGTGTGGGATTCGCTGATGCTGATGTTCAACAAGAAAAAGTAAGGGCTACGTTGCAATCACCGTTGATGCCGCGGCGCGTTTCGCCGGCTGCGGCATCGGCAAGCCGAGGCCGCTGAGGCCGTGGTGCGGCAAGGAGTAAAGAATGAGTACCGAGAACGACTCGCTGTTCGAGTTTCCCTGCGATTTCCCGATCAAGATCATGGGCAAATCGCATCCAGAGTTTGCCGAGACGATCGTCGCGGTGGTACGCCAGTTCGATAACGACGTCGACGCCTCGCGCGTCGAAACGCGGCCGTCGAGCAGCGGTACCTACACGGGGCTGACCGTCCACGTGCGCGCCACGAGCCGAGCGCATCTCGACGACATCTATCGCGCGCTGACCGGCCATCCGATGGTCAAGGTCGTGCTGTAAGCGGCGCGCGATTCTTCGCCTGCTTTCTTCACACGACTCGGCTTACGGCGTGGCGCGCAATGCGTGCGCCGCCGCTTCCGGCGTCGCTTCCGTCGTCACCTCCGCAGCGAGGCGCGCGCTGGCCGCGGGACCGGTCTCGCAGGCGAGGTCGAAGCGCTGCCTGAAGCGTCCCACCTCGTCGAACACCCAGTCGCGAAACGCCTTGACCCGCGCGGTTTCGAGCATTTGCGGCGGACAGATGAAATAGTATTGCCACGGGCTCGGCCCATCCACGTCGAAGAGCCGCACGAGCCGGCCCGCCGCGATTTCGTGCATCGCGAGCGAGCGGCGCGTGAGTGCGACCCCTTGGCCGTCGATGGCCGCCTGCAGCAGATTCGACGAATCCTGATACAGCACGCCGCGCTTCGGCTCCGGCCAGTCGG
Organism: Paraburkholderia sp. Ac-20336; assembly: GCF_017105025.1. Lineage (NCBI taxonomy): Bacteria > Pseudomonadati > Pseudomonadota > Betaproteobacteria > Burkholderiales > Burkholderiaceae > Paraburkholderia > Paraburkholderia sp. Ac-20336. The sequence goes on from NZ_JAAGPS010000061.1 coordinate 4,939, forward strand.
TCAGGCCGGCTGCGTCGAACCACGGACGCCATAGCTCGTCGTCGGAGCGCAGCAGCGGGACTTTGGCGAGATCGGCCGGGGTTTGCGGCAGCTTGCCGCCGTTGAAGTTCGGCGAGCAGGCCGGAAAGAAAATCTCGTCGAGCAGCAGTTCCGCGTGCAGCCCCGGATATTTGCCGAAGCCGAAACGGATCGCGAGGTCGACGTCGTCGCGCGCGAAATCGGTGAGCGCGTTGGTGGACAGCAGTTCGAGGTCCCACTGCGGATGCGCCTCGATAAAGCTGCCGATGCGCGGTGTCACCCAGCGCGCCGCGAACGACGACAGCATCGACACCACGAGGCGCCGCTCGCGGTCGCCGGCACGGATCGCGCGAGTGGCGTCGGCGAGTTCCATCAGTGCGGCGCGCACCTGCGCGGCATAGCGGCGGCCGGTTTCGGTCAGGCGCACGCGCTTGCCGTCGCGCGCGAACAGCGACACGCCGAGCTCGGCTTCGAGCGCGCGGATCTGGTGGCTGACCGCGCCGTGGGTGACGAACAGCTCGTCGGCGGCGCGCGAGAAGCTCTCGTGGCGGGCGGCGGCTTCGAACGCCTTGACCGCGTTCAGGGCGGGGAGTTGCCTGAGGTCCATTGCAATATTTCTCACATAGCCGTGAAAATTGATCGTTTTGCGCAAGCCCTTGCTATGTCTACGATTTTAGCCATGAAACGATTTTTGGCGAGGGCATCATGCGAGAAATTTCCTCTAGCATTGCATACGAAGTCCGCACGGGCGAAACCTTGCCGTTGCGGGTGGCGCGCAGCACGAAGCTGACGGTGCGCGGCGGCGCGGTCTGGATCACGCGCAGCGACGACACGCTGGACTACTGGCTGCAGCCCGGCCAGACGCTGCATCTGCGGCGTGGCGAGCGGCTCTGGCTCGGCGCCGAAGGGGCTCAGCACGCGAAGGTCACGTTCTCGGTGCCGACGCGTTGCGACGAGCGCGCGCTGAACTGGCTCGCGCGCGTCGGCGAACGGCTGGTCATGCGGATGCGGGGCGGCTGGCGCACGGTTTGAGGACGGTGCGACGGGCAGGCCGCTCGGCCTTTCCCCGTCGGGCGCGGTTTCCGAGATTTCGGTAAACTGCCACGATCATGTGCGCCACCCCGGTTTCTCCGTCTCCCTTGCCCGCCGCTACGGCGCCTGCGTCGCCCACGCTGCGCTGGCTCGGCCGCGAATCCTACGAAGCCAGTTTCGACGCGATGCGCGCATTCACCGATGCTCGCACCGCCGACACCCCCGACGAAATCTGGCTCGTCGAACATCCGCCCGTCTTCACGCTCGGCCAGGCCGGCGATCCGGCCCACCTGCTCGCCGCCGACAGCGCCATCCCGCTCGTCAAGGTCGACCGGGGCGGGCAGATCACGTACCACGGGCCGGGGCAGGTGGTCGCCTATCTGCTGCTCGACCTGCGCCGGCGCAAGCTGATGGTGCGCGAGATGGTCACGCGGATCGAGCAGGCCGTGATCGACACCCTGGCGGCGTATAATCTCGCCGGAGAACGCAAGGCGGGCGCCCCCGGCATCTACGTGGCGCCCGGACCCGATGCCGGGTCGCATGCCGGTGCCAAGATCGCGGCGCTGGGCCTGAAAATCCGCAACGGCTGCAGCTATCACGGCGTGAGCCTGAACGTGAACATGGACCTGCGGCCGTTTCTCGCGATCAATCCATGCGGCTACGCGGGGCTCGAAACCGTCGACATGGCAACGCTCGGCGTTGCCGCCGGCTGGGACGACGTGGCCCGTACCCTTGCAGCACGCCTCACCGCAAACCTCGACGGCAATCCCGCGGCCGTCGCCCAACCGCAGGCCGGTGCGCTCACCGCCTGACTGGATCGAACGAATGACTGACGTAACCGCGAATCCCGCAGCAGCCACCCCCGTGCCCGAGGGCGCGCCGGTGTCCCCCGCCGCTTACGACGCTACCGCGAAGCAGAAAGCGCAAGCCAAAACCGCGCGCATTCCGATCAAGGTCGTCCCGGTCGAAAAGCTCAAGAAGCCGGACTGGATTCGCGTCAAGGCGGCCACGGGCAATTCGCGCTTCTACGAAATCAAGCAGATCCTGCGCGAACACAACCTGCACACGGTGTGCGAAGAGGCGAGCTGCCCGAACATCGGCGAATGCTTCGGCAAGGGCACCGCGACCTTCATGATCATGGGCGACAAGTGCACGCGTCGCTGCCCGTTCTGCGACGTCGGCCACGGCCGTCCCGATCCGCTCGATGCCGACGAACCGGCCAACCTCGCGCGCACCATCGCCGCGCTGAAGCTGAAGTACGTCGTGATTACGAGCGTCGACCGTGACGATCTGCGCGACGGCGGCGCGGCGCACTTCGTCGAATGTATTCGTCAGACGCGCGAGCAGTCGCCAGACACGCGCATCGAAATCCTGACGCCGGACTTCCGCGGCCGGCTCGACCGCGCGCTCGGCATCCTGAACGCCGCGCCGCCCGACGTGATGAACCACAACCTCGAAACGGTGCCGCGTCTGTACAAGGAGGCGCGCCCCGGTTCGGACTACGCGCATTCGCTGAAGCTGCTGAAGGACTTCAAGGCGCTGCATCCGCACGTCGCGACCAAGTCCGGCCTGATGGTCGGCCTCGGCGAAACCGAAGAGGAAATCCTGCAGGTCATGCGCGATCTGCGCGAACACGACGTCGACATGCTGACGATCGGCCAGTATCTGCAGCCGTCGGAGCACCATCTGCCGGTGCGCGCGTACGTGCATCCGGACACCTTCAAAATGTACGAGGAAGAGGCGTACAAGATGGGCTTCACGCATGCGGCCGTGGGCGCGATGGTTCGTTCGAGCTATCACGCCGACGTGCAGGCGCATGGAGCCGGTGTGGTCTGAGACTCGCGGTAGCGGTTGCAATCGTGGAAAAGCCCGCCTTGAGCGGGCTTTTCTTTTTGTGCCGGTCCGCAGCGCTTGGGCCGCTCGTCGTGTGACCCGCGCGACCTACCGCGGTGTTTCTTCATACGCGATACTACGCGTGGGACTTGCGCTTGCGGCCAGCGAAACCACGCGGTGGACACGCGGCAAACACACGCAGCAGGCAAGCGTCGGCCGCACACTGAACCGCTCTATCTGGAAGGGTAACGAGACGTGGCAAACGGGATCGATCGCGGGACATCCGCACAATGGCCTTATCCGCGGCTGGTTGCGCATCGCTGCGGCGGCACGCTGGCGCCCGAAAACACGCTGGCCGGCTTCGACGCATGCGTGCGCTACGGCTATCGCATGGTCGAATTCGACGCGAAGCTCTCCGCCGACAATCAGCTTTTCCTGCTGCACGACGACACGCTCGACCGTACGACCAGCGGTCACGGTCCGGCTGCCGCGCACGCGTGGCAACAACTCGCCGCGCTCGATGCCGGTGCGTGGCGCGGCGCGCAATTCGCCGGCACGCGTTTGCCGACGCTCGCCGAAGCGGCCGAACGCTGCGCGCGCGACGGCATCGCCGCCAACATCGAGATCAAGCCGTGTCCGGGCCGCGAGGCGATCACCGGCACGCTGGTCGCTCGCGGCGCGCTGAGCTTGTGGCACGGACCGACGCCGCCGCTGCTGTCGTCGTTTTCGTTCGACGCGCTCGCCGCCGCGCGCGATGCCGCTCCCTCGCTGCCGCGCGGCATGCTGTTCGAGGAACTGCCGGCGGACTGGCTGCGCATCGTGCGCGAACTCGACTGCGTGTCGCTGCACGCGAGCCACCGCTATCTGAGCGAGCCGCTCGTCGCCCAGGTCCGCGCGGCCGGACTGCGCGTACTCGCTTACACGGTGAACGACCCGGCGCGCGCGCAACGGCTCGCGCAATGGGGCGTCGACATGATCTGCACGGACCGCATCGATCTGCTCGCGCATGACATGCTGGCCTAGGCGGAAACCCCTGCGGGTTTCCCCGCAATCCCGCCCGCGCCCGATTCCGGATTCCCCGACGGCCTTCGTCCGGATTTCCGGAATCCCGGACGGCGCGCGGCCGGTATCGCCAGAAAACCCATAGAAATCAAGGCTTCCAGCCCTGCATCGATCTGGCATCGACCTTGCAATTCAGAACGCGCGGCCGCAACGGCCCGACAACTAAAGCAAGGAGACAACGATGTCCGATTTCCCTTCCCGGTATTTCTGTATTCGTCGTCTTATCGCGCCCTGATGCCGTACTCGCGCGACGACGATCCGTTCGCGCGCGGCGTGCCGCAGGTCATGAGCTCATCCCCCTCGCAGGAATCATCGTGAAGAAACCTATCCATAAAGTGCTGTACGTCCAGGTGATCGTGGCGATCATCATCGGCATCGTACTGGGGCATTTCTACCCGAACCTCGCCGTCGACATGAAGCCGCTCGGCGACGGCTTCATCAAGCTCATCAAGATGGTGATCGGGCCGATCATCTTCTGCACGGTGGTGACGGGCATCGCCGGCATGGAAGACATGAAGAAGGTCGGGCGCGTCGGCGGGAAGGCGCTGCTGTACTTCGAGATCGTCTCGACCTTCGCGCTCGTGCTCGGCCTCGCGGCCACGCACCTGCTGCGTCCGGGCGCCGGCTTCAACGTCGATCCGGCCTCGCTCGACAGCCGCGCGGTCGCGTCGTACGCGGCTAAGGCGCACGGCCAGTCGAGCGTCGACTTCCTGATGCACATCATTCCGGACACGATCTCGTCGGCGTTCGCGCAGGGTGAAATCCTGCAGATCCTGCTGGTCGCGCTGCTGTTCGGCGCGGTGCTCGCGACGGCCGGCGAGAAGGGCAAGGTCGTGACGAACTTCATCGACAGCCTCTCGCACATCCTGTTCGGCATCGTGCGCATCATCACGAAGCTCGCGCCGATCGGCGCGTTCGGCGCGATGGCCTTCACGATCGGCAAATACGGCATCGGCTCGCTGCTGCCGATGCTCAAGCTGATCGGCACGTTCTATCTGACCTCGATCGTGTTCGTGGTGGTCGTGCTCGGCATCATCGCGCGCCTCGTGGGCTTCAACATCCTGCGCTTCGTCGCGTACATCAAGGAAGAGATGCTGATCGTGCTCGGCACGAGCTCGTCCGAAGCCGCGCTGCCGCAACTGATGCAGAAGCTCGAAAATCTCGGCTGCTCGCGCTCGGTGGTGGGCCTCGTGGTGCCGACCGGCTACTCGTTCAACCTCGACGGCACCAATATCTACATGACGATGGCGGTGCTGTTCATCGCCCAGGCGACCAACACCGATCTCACGTGGACGCAGCAGCTCACGCTGCTCGCGGTGACGATGCTGACCTCGAAGGGCGCGAGCGGCGTGACCGGCGCGGGCTTCATCACGCTCGCGGCGACGCTCGCCGTCGTGCCGACGATCCCGCTCTCGGGCATGGTGCTGATTCTCGGCATCGACCGCTTCATGAGCGAATGCCGCGCGCTGACCAACATCGTCGGCAACGGTGTCGCGACGGTCGTCGTGTCGGCCTGGGAGAAGGAGCTCGACCGCAGCCGGCTCAGCGCGGTGCTGCGCGGCGACGTGGCGGTCAAAGAGCCGGCCGGCGTCTGAGCGGCGCTTGGGGCTTCGGCTGTTTCTGTCGTCATGAGCGCGGACGCCTGCGTATGAAACCGGCGTCCGCGCATTCTTCCGAAGAGCCTGCTCGCGCGTCTTCTTCGGCACATCCGGAGCATGCGGGGCATCCGGCGGGCGAAACCCGCAGCCCGGTGTGCGGCGAAATTCGCGGCGCAACTTGCAGCGCAACTCACAGCAAAGCGCGCGGCAAAGCGCCAGGCGAAACCCGCGGCCAGTCCGGCCGCGAGCCCGTGCCGCCTTATGCCACAATGTCCGATCCCTATCGATCGGACCTTGCCAACGTGACGCGCCGCCTGCTGATCTTCTTCGCGCTGCTGGCCGGGCTCGTGGCGGCATGCGGGCTCACCTACGGTATCGCGTGGCGCAGCGGCGTCGACACGCTGCGGAGCAACGCAGCGGTGCGCGCCGAGCGCACCGCGAGCGCGCTCAAAAGCACGCTCGAACGCTACGAATCGCTGCCTTATCTGCTCGCCGAGCATCCGATCGTGCAGGATGTGCTTGTCGATCCGAGCCCGGCCAACGTCAAGCGCGCCAATCTCTATCTCGAAGACCTGAACCGCCACGCGCGCGCGACGGTCACCTACATCATCTCGCTCGACGGCTATTGCGTCGCCGCCAGCAACTGGCGCGGGCCGGGCAGCTTCGTCGGCGCGGGCTACCAGTTCCGGCCGTATTTCGTCGATGCGGTCAACGGCGGCGTGGGCCGCTTCTTCGGCATCGGCACGATTTCGCAGGCGCCGGGCTATTACATTTCGCAGCCGGTGCGGCGCGACGGCAAGATCGTCGGCGTGGCGGTCGTCAAGCTCGATCTCGAATGGTTCCAGGGCGTCGATGCATCCGAGCCGCTGCTCGTGACCGACGATCATGGCGTGATCTTTCTCTCCTCGGTGCCGGCCTGGAAATACCACACGATCCGTCCGCTGCCTGGACAGGTCGCTGATTCGATCTACCAGGCGCGGCAATACGCACAGCAGCCGATCGCGCCGCTGCCGGTCACGATCGAGCGCACGCTCGAAGGCAATGCGCAGATCGTGCGCATCGGCGGCGGGCGTCTCGCGCCGCGCTATCTCGCGTCGCGGCGCGGCATGGGCGAACCCGACTGGCATCTGATTACGTTGTCGCCGGTCGATCCGGTCGACGCCGACGCGCGCAAGGCAACCATCGTCACGGGCTTCGGCTATATCTCGCTCGTGCTGCTCGCGTTCTACTGGCGCATGCGTCGCGCGCGCGTGCGCGAAGTGATGCGCAGCCGCGCGCTGCTGCAGAAGGCGTATGCGGAGCTGAACCAGCGCGTTGCCGAGCGCACCGCCGATCTGTCCGAGGCGAACGAGCAGTTGCAGAAGGAAGTGGCCGAGCGCACGCGCGCCGAACAGGAATTGCGCGCCGCCCACGACGAGCTGATCCAGGCGAGCAAGCTCGCGGCGCTCGGCCAGATGGCGGCCGGCATCACGCATGAACTGAATCAGCCGCTTGCCGCGCTGCGCAGTTTCTCGGACAACACGCGCGTGCTGCTCGAACGCGGCGATCAGGCGTCGGCGCGCGAGAATCTCGAAGCGATCGCGGCGCTGACCGAGCGAATGGGCAAGATCACGAACCAGTTGAAGCTGTTCGTGGGCCGCGCGCGGCCGCGCAGCGCACGCGCGCCGGTCGTGCGGGCCTTGCGCAACGTCGTCGCATTGCTGCAAAAGCGCTTGCAGGGCGTCGAACTCGGGTTCGTGCTGATCGATGCGGATGCAAGTGCCGATGCCGGCGCCGATGCGCTTGCCGGTTGGCGCGCACCGCTGAGTCTTGCGGACGATCATCCCGAACTGGTCGCGCATTGCGATGATCTGCGGCTCGAACAGGTGCTCATCAACCTGCTCGGCAACGCGCTCGACGCGACCGCCGGCATGAGCGCGCCGCGCATCGCGGTCGAGGTCGAAGCGAGCGACGCGAATCTGTCGATCGCGGTTGTCGACAACGGCCCCGGCATTGCCGACGACGTGCTGCCGCGCCTCTTCGAGCCGTTCTTCACGACCAAGGAAATGGGCCAGGGGCTCGGCCTCGGCCTCGCGATTTCATCGTCGATCGCACGCGACTGCGGCGGTTCGCTCGTCGCGCGCAACACGCCGCACGGCGGTGCATCATTCGTGCTGACGCTGCGCCGCGCGCGCGTGCCGACGAACGCCGGGCACGACTCGCCGGGCGCGGGCTCCTGACATCACACGAAGCCTCACACGGAACACGCCATGAACGACGGCCTGCAGGTGCTATATATCGAAGACGATGAACTGGTGCGCCGCGCGAGCGTGCAGAGCCTGCAACTGGCGGGCTTCGACGTGATCGGCCACGCGTCGGTCGAGGCGGCGGCGAAGCTTATCAGCGCGGACTTTTCCGGCGTGATCGTCAGCGATATCCGGCTGCCCGGCGCGAGCGGGCTCGATCTGCTCGCGCAATGCCACGAGCGCGCGCCCGACGTGCCGGTGATTCTCGTCACCGGTCACGGCGATATCTCGATGGCCGTGCAGGCGATGCGCGACGGCGCCTACGACTTCATCGAAAAACCGTTCGCGTCCGAGCGGCTGATCGAGACCGTGCGGCGTGCGCTGGAGCGCCGCAAGCTCGTGCTCGAAAACCTCGCGCTGCGCCGTGAGCTGGCGGAACAGAACACGGTGGCGCCGCGCATCATCGGCCGCAGTCCCGCGATCGAGCAGGTGCGGCGGCTGATCGCCAACGTTGCGCCGACCGATGCGTCGGTGCTCATCAACGGCGATACCGGCGCGGGCAAGGAACTGATCGCGCGTAGCCTGCACGAGCTGTCGCCGCGGCGTGACAAGCCGTTTATCGCGGTGAATTGCGGCGCGCTGCCCGAGCCGATGTTCGAATCGGAGATGTTCGGCTACGAGCCGGGCGCGTTCACGGGCGCGGCGAAACGGCGGATCGGCAAGCTCGAACATGCGTCGGGCGGCACGCTGTTTCTCGACGAAATCGAGAGCATGCCGCTCGCGTTGCAGGTCAAGCTGCTGCGCGTGCTGCAGGACGGCGTGCTGGAGCGGCTCGGCTCGAATCAGCCGATTCGCGTCAATTGCCGCGTGGTGGCGGCCGCGAAGGGCGACATGGCCGAGCATGTCGCGGACGGTTCGTTCCGGCGCGATCTGCTCTACCGGCTCAACGTGGTGACGATCGCGCTGCCGCCGCTTGGCGAGCGCCGCGAGGACATCGTGCCGCTGTTCGAACACTTCGTGCTCGATGCGGCCGTGCGCTATCAACGGCCGGCGCCGATTCTCACCGATCGCCAGCGCGCGAGCCTGATGCAGCGCGACTGGCCCGGCAACGTGCGCGAGTTGCGCAATGCCGCCGACCGCTTCGTGCTCGGCATCGCCGACGAACCCGCGCTGTCCTTCGCCGACGAGGACGCGGCCGCGCAACCGCTCAAGGAGCGGGTCGAGCAGTTCGAGCGGGCGATGATCGCCGAGGCGCTGGAGCAGGCGGGCGGCGTGGTCGCCGTGGCGGCCGACCGGCTGCAACTCGGCAAGGCGACGCTCTACGAGAAGATCAAGCGGTATGGCCTCGCGGCCAAAGGGGAAGGGGAGCGCTGAGAGGGCTAAAAGCAAAACGCCGGCCGCGTCAGGCGGCCGGCGTTTCGTTCGAGGCGGGGTTGATGCGGTTCCTTGATGCGGCTCTTTTTAACCCGGGCCGGGCCTGGCTTGGTGGCCTGCCCGGCGCCGCTGCGGCAGGCGTCAGGTCTTGAGCGCCTTTTCGAGCAACTGGTCGAGTTCCGCGAACTGCGGTTCGCCGACATAGCGCTTCAGAATCTTGCCGTCCTTGTCGATGACGAACGTGGTCGGCGTGAGCTGGACGTTGCCGAACTGCTTGGCGGCCGAGCCGTCGTCCATCGCGACCTTGAACGGCAGCTGACGCGTTGCCGTGTAGTTGGTCACGTACATCGGTGCGTCGTAGTTCATGGCCACCGCGACGAATTCGAGCCCCTGGCCCTTGAAGCGGTTATAGGTCTGGACCATCTGCGGCATTTCCTTCATGCAGGTGTCGCAGTTCGTCGCCCAGAAATTGACCAGATAGACCTTGCCTTTGAGATCGGCGGTCGTGAGCTTCTTGCCCGACAGCAGCGTGAAGGTCGCGTCGGGCACGCGTTGCTGGCCCGCGAACGCGAAGTAACCGGCGACGGCGAGCGCGACGACCACGATTGCCGCAATGATGTAGCGAAGCGGGTTCGTGCGCTGGGCGGCGGTTGATGAATTGGAGCTCATGAACGGAACCTCGTGAGTCGCGCGGGGCGCGCGGAACAATGGGGCAGGGTGGCACGTCGGGCCGGTGCTGAATAGCCCGGCTATTGTAGCTCCATTGGTGCCGTTGCGTCCGCGCGGCACGCCAGCGGGAGCGAAACCCGCCGTGGATCAGCGGATAATAGGGCTTTACGTTCCTGTCAGCCCGATCTTCCGTTTCCATGTCCAGAACTGCCTTTTGTTGCCGCTGGTTGCTTGTGCGTGTGTTGTGTCGTCTTGCCCCGTTGGGCCGCTTTCCGGCTCGCTTTCCAGTCTGGTTGCCGCTTTGTCTGCCTCTGCCGCAGCGCTTGCGGGAGCACAGTATGCTGCTCGGCTCCGACCGCATTCTCCCGCGCCTGCCGTACCCCCGAACCCGAACCGTGCTCGGCACGGCGGCGGCCGCGCTTGCACTCGGCGTCGCGTTGAGCGCCTGCTCGCCGACATTCGACTGGCGCACTGTCATGAACAACGACGACGGCTACACCGTCGACTTTCCGGCCAAACCGGGCAAGGACCAGCGCGCGGTGCAGATCAACGGCGCGCCGGTGCAGATGGCGATGCAGACGGCCGAAGCCGGCAACGCGGTTTTCGCGGTCGGCACGGTGATGCTGCCCGACGATAGCGACGCCACCCAGCGCGCCGCGCTCGATTTCCTGCGCGCGGGTTTGGCCCGCAACGTCGGCGCGGCACCCGATGCGCACGCGGTGCAAATTCCGCTCGCCGCGGGCGGCCATACCCCTGGCCTCGAGATGAAGGTGAGCGGCGAGGCCGGCGCACAGCACGAGACCCGCATTGTCTACGCGCGGCTCGTCGCACACGGCCGGCACGTCTATCAGGCGGCGATCATCGCCGACCAACCGCTGCCGCAGGACCAGGTCGACCAGTTTTTTTCGTCGTTCCAGCTTTATTGAGCGCGGGGCGTTTAGGCCGATGCGGCGCAAGGAGAGTGCCGCGCGAAGTGAAAGTTCCTTCGCAGCTTTGTGCGCTAATTCCCGGTTTACGTTGAAGTTTTGGCGATAAGCCCCGTTCCTGTGGATAACTCTGTTGAGAAGTCGGCCTGATTTGCCGCAAAAGCCCGTCCGGCGGGGATTTCGTCAGAATTCACTGATGTGGTGGGTTTTATAAAAATCAATTAAATCAAAGGTTTATTGGTTTATGCTTGGGCGGGCTTCGGAATTGTTTCAAAATTTGTCAAAAGCGCGAAGATGTGCATAAGTCAAGTCTTGACAGTAGATTTTTCTCCTCATAGTGAGCCCAAAGCCCTGCGATACTGGATCGCTTCGGCGATTTGCGCGGCGCTCGGCATCGCCGCGCCGGCGAGGTCGGCGATGGTCCGCGCGACCTTCAGCACGCGGTAGTAAGCACGCGCCGACCAGCCGAAACGCTCGCCCGCTTCGCGCAGTATCGCTTCGCCGGCCGGGTCCGGGCGGCAGACCTCATCCACTTCCCGGCCATCCAGTTCACGGTTGGTTTTGCTCTGGCGGATCAATTGCCGCTCGCGCGCGGCGCTGACCCGTTGCGCGATAACTGCGCTCGCTTCACCCGTGGTGGCCGCGCGGGCTCCGAGTTCGGCGGGTGTGAGCGCCGGCACTTCGAGCTGGATGTCGATCCGGTCGAGCAGCGGCCCCGAGAGCTTGCGCAGATAACGCGTCGCGATTTCCGGCGTGCAACGGCAGCGCCCGCCGGGATCGCCGCGCCAGCCGCACGGGCACGGGTTCATCGCGGCAATCAGTTGGCAGGCGGCCGGGAAATCGGCCTGCAACGCGGCGCGCGAGATCGTGATGCGGCCGGCTTCGAGCGGCTCGCGCAGCGTTTCGAGCACGACGCGATCGAATTCGGGCAACTCGTCGAGGAACAGCACACCCAGATGAGCGAGCGTGATCTCGCCCGGCTGCGGCGGATTGCGTCCGCCGACCAGCGCCGCCGCGCTCGACGAATGATGCGGCGCGCGAAACGGCCGTTGCCGCCATTGCGACGGCGTGAAGCCGATCCGGCTCGCGGACAGCAGCGCGGCGGAAGTCAGCGCTTCGTCGTCGGTCATGGGCGGCAACAGCCCGGGCAGACGCGCGGCGAGCATCGACTTGCCGGCGCCGGGCGGCCCGATCAGCAGAACCTGAGGCCAAATAAACCCAACAGGCCAATTTAACCCGGCCGGGCGGCTATAGCATATGGCCTTGTGATAGATTAGCCCTCCCTGTTTCCGCTACCTGTGCCGTGCCTCCTCCCAAGACCCCGAAGGCGTACTCGTATATCCGCTTCTCCACGCCAGAACAACAGCACGGGGATTCGTTCCGGCGGCAATCGGAACTCTCCCAGAAGTATGCGCAGGCTCACGGCCTAACGCTTGATGAAAAACTAACGTATCGCGACCTTGGGGTTTCGGCTTTCGACAAGTCGAATGTTAGGAACGGCGAACTCGGTGCGTTTCTTCGCGCCGTCGATTCGGGTGCAGTCGAACCGGGATCTTATTTGCTGGTGGAGTCCCTTGACCGGATTTCTCGCGCACAGCTTATGGATGCGCTTGAGATTTTCATGTCAATCGTCAATCGCGGAATTCGCATCGTCACGTTGGCGGATGGTAGGGAATACGGGAAGGAGGAAGACTCTGGCAAGCAGTTCACGGACTTGCTGATGTCAATCGCCATCATGTCTCGTGCACACGAAGAATCGCTGACAAAGAGTCGGCGGATCAGAGAGGCGTGGAAGGCAAAGAGAGGCAAAATCGGCGATGAAAAGCTGACCGAGATAGCCCCTGCGTGGCTGAAGCTTAATGCCGACAGGACAGCTTATTCACTCGTACCGGATCGCGTCGAACTCGTGCAGCGCATGTTCCAATGGTCGAAAGACGGGATCGGTTCGGAAACTGTTGCACGACGACTGAACCAGGAGGGCTTGCAGACTTGGGGAACGCGGTCGGCCGACCGGTGGCACGCGTCGTACATCAAAAAAATCCTCGACAACCGGGCAGTCTTGGGAGAATTCCAGCCGCATACGCTTGTAAACGGCAAGCGTGTTCCCGAGGGCGATCCGGCTTTAGACTATTTCCCGCGAATCATTTCCGACGAAGATTTCGTTCTCGCTATGACAGCGCGACAATCGCGTCGCACGAACAGTGCGGGCCGCAAAGGGCAGACTTTCTCAAATCTGTTTTCTGGCATTCTCCGCTGCGGCTACTGCAATGGATCGATGGTATACGTTAACAAAGGTCACGGTGGTCCGCGTGCGAAATTGCTGGTATGTGCGCGGGCGAAAGCGGGAAAGGGTTGCCACTACGTACCGTGGGAGTATCCGCAGTTCGAGCGTAGCGTTCTGACGTATTGCAAGGGTCTAGACTTCGACGCTTTCCTTCAGACTCGCGATACGGTCAAATCAGAACTCGCCGCTCTTGCCGCGCGTATCGCAGTGCTCGAATCGACCATCGTCGATAACGAGCAAAAGCAGACAAACATTCTCAAAGCTATCGAATCGGGAATGAGATTTCAACAGTTCGAAGCGCGCATGGTCGAATTGGAACAGGAACGGAATGCGCTCAACGCCGAACTGGCTGAGACACGGCAGAAATACGATCTCCGTGCGAATGCGACTGTTGACGTGACGGCCGTTCGCGCATCGATTGACGGATTGCTCCAGCGGCTCAGTGAACTAGAAAGAAATGAACTGTACGACGTACGTGCGCGGCTGAGCCAGCATATAAAGCGGCTCATCGTTCGAGTCGCAATGTACCCCGGCGGCTACATTGAGAAACCGCACTTCGTGGAGAAACTGCGCGCGCATCTGGTAAACATTGGAACCGATCCGAAGGCGGCAGATGAACACATCACAAGCAGACTAAAGCTGGCGCCGACCGTAAACGAGCGATTCTTCACGATGATTTCCCGAAGTGACACCATTCGCACGATTCGGCCAGATCTCGAAAACCCTGAGTTGTTGCACCTTGAAGTCCCGCGGGACGCGCATGGGTTGGCCGCATACGTAACGACGTTCGGCGCGCTGGAGCGGCTGAAGGGGCTCGCATCTACATCGCAGGGTACGGAAAGAGAGGGCGCATGACAGCACCGCATACAGTCGGTGCCCACGTCCCCCACTAATCGCTAAGCGGCTTGCTTCAACGGCTGTGCCGATCAACTCCGTTTCGCGAGCTACGATACGTCGGTCACGGCAAACACCGCTCCCGTTTCTGCGACGGCCCTCTGGAATTGCCTCCACGCAAATGCGGTGTGCCACACGTGCCATGCTTCTTCGAGCTCCCAGAACTTCTTCGTAATTGGGTGTTCTTGATCGGCAGGCGGTACGAATCCATATCGTGCCGTCCATCGTTCGTGGTATGCCTCGTCAGCTTCCTGTTGCCGCTCCAGTTCGTTCATGTTTTCTCCGCTTCGCGCTCGGGATTGTTGTTCGAGCATTAAAGTATTTATCGACGATCCTTAACCACCAAGGCGGCTGGATTGCGCCAGCCCCTTGCTGGGATTCAACACCTTACGTTAGATTCTTCGCTTTCGAGAGGCTAGCGGAGCTGCGAATCCCGAACAGATGGCGTCGATGTTCCGTATCGCCGCCCGACACGTTAACGAAGCGAAGTACGATGACCTTACAAATTGACGACGATTGGCACGATGCGATCGACTATTCGACCCTGAGTAACGCCGAAATTTACGACCGCTTGCTTCATCGCTGGTTCTCATTTTTTCGACAGAACGAGGTCTTCGAATCGTATTGCGCGTCGAAGCGCGCTGGCGACGCTGGTGCTACGGAGTGTGTCGAACGAGAGGCGAAGCATCCGTGCATCGCCGAGTTGTACGAGGATTGGGGTGACATTCACGCGCTACCAACAATCGCAGAGAACTCTGACGCATGGCACGAGTGGCTAGCGTCGAAGCGCCGCCTATTTTTCGGCGAAGGAATTCCTTCGGACGGCGCTATCGGCGACGAACCGAAGTACAGAATCGCTGCGATCAAGTCGCAGACCAACCTAAAGCTGCTGAATCGCTTGGATCGTGCTGATCTCGTCCACGATTTGCTTGACGGCTCGATAGATTATTCGGACCCGGACAGGCCGTTAGACTTCGAGTATTCACATCGTGAGATCGCTGCGCTTGTCCTGAAAATTCCGGCCATCGCCCGGGATTTCGGTTGGCATCCGTCTGATGACCTGGTTGGCCTATTGAATGCGGGTGCTGAGAACATTGCCCAGCTAGATTCATGCAAACAAACGATCCTCGAAGCTGACGCGTTCTATTGGGCGTGTGTCGAAGGCACGATAAACGGCGTTTTCCCTTCGGTCATTCCATCCGACCGGTCCGATCGGCAGTATACAAAGCGGTCGCGGTAGGAGGCTCGTCATCGAAGAAGGCCCGAAGCTGGCAATCCAGCTTCGGGCCTTTATATTTGCTGCACGTTTCCGCGTTTTACGCTGATCGAATAACGGGAAATCTACTCCCTACCTGTAGCACGATTCGTTCTGTCGCATCATTCGCCTACCGTCAATTAACCAAGGAGATGACGAAATGATGGAAACGAATATTACTGCGACTCTGGACCAGATCGACGCAGAAGAAGCCGCGCTTATGGCTCAGGTAATCGCGTTGCGAGGACGCAAGGCTGAGGCCCGCGAGCGCGAGCTTGGTTCGGCAATCGAACAAGTGCAAGCGTTGATCAATCGCTATGGGATTACCAACGAAAAGTTGACGTTCCCGGTGCCGCCTAGCATTCCGAAGTACCGCGATCCGCTTTCGGACGAAACGTGGAGCGGCAAGGGTAATGCACCGCTTTGGACAAAGGGCAAGCAGCTGGAACAATTCCTGAATCCTGAGTGGGTCGCCAAAAAGGCAAAGGACGAGCAGGCGAAAGCCGAGCACGAAGCGAAGAAGGCAGAGCGTGCAGCGAGGAAAGCCGAGAAAGAAGCCGCCACGGCGAACAAGTGCCGCGAGCAGATTGCTAATGCTGGTGGGAACGACGTAGCAGGCTATATGCACCAACCCGTTGTACGGGGAAGCTCCACTGCGACGAATGAAGCCAACGCATCGACGCTTACCAGGACTGGCCCGAGCGCGCAAACCGAAGCGACCGGACACAACGACGCTGCGCGCGTGCCGATGAACGACAACGATACGGTTCAGCAGGTCGGGAGTGTTGTCGTTGCGGATGCTACCCCGGCACCGATGGTCGCGCAGTCGGCCCACTTGGCCGCAGTCGATGTAGCGCACGCGGCTTCGAACGCCCTGAACGCGCCTATCGTTTCGAACTAAGCCAGATCCAGCAGGATTAACCAATCGGTGTACATAAGCGACAGTCGGTTAGTACACCGAATATTAGCAAGGAGAATTTCATGAATAAAGACGACTACGAGATCAAGGTGTACGCAGAGGTCAACGCTGACAAGGCCGACTATCCTGATCTTCCCGACGAGCTCTCGTATCTGAAGGAGCTGTATACGCCGGCTCAATTGACGTCCACGATTTTGACGCAAGCCTATATGGTCAGGGACGGAGATGTTTCCGAACGATTGCGCCGGGTTCGGCACTTTGCGTACTTCACCTCGAAGAAGGCCGCGCACCGTCTCGCGAAATTCGTCCACCAACAGGGGTACATCGAAACGCTTGCTATGCCCGTGAAAAACAAGCGCTGGCGAGTCGATTTCTGTTCTGGAACTCTGCCGAACATTGCCCACTGGGTAGGCGTTGTGCGAAAAATCGTAATAGATGCTGGTGGTGAGTACGACGGATGGGAGTCGCCGGTCATGCGTAAGGACGATCCTGACGATGTGAATATCGCAAAGAATTTCCACGGCGCGGCCTAACCAGATAAGAAAGGACAAAGAACATGCACCAAATTTCTGAAGCAGAGCATCATTCCGGAGAGAATTCTGAACTCCATGACTACTTTGATGGAATGCTTTTCCGCGCCAATCTGGATAACGAGGCGCCGGATGAACATGATGAATTCGTAGCAAAGCTGGCAGGAACCATCGCGGAACTCATCGAACAGAATGATGTTCCCAATCGCAATCGCTTCATTCGCCATTGTGCGCAATTCCAATCGAATCCGATTGCGAAAGACTTCGCAAAGTTCCTGATCGATGACGAAGGCTTTTTCTTTATTTCGGTCATCGCAATGGATGACGGAGCGCATTGTGTCGATTTCCATCACCTCGGACCTTCGACGTTCGGCTCCCTGATCGAGTACTGCGGATACGCCCGCCAGAAAATCATTGAGCACGGCGGCGAGTACACCGAATGGGACGTTCCGGCAGTTACTGAAGATGTGGAGCAGAAGTAGCAGATAAATAGAACTATCGCAAGCCAGCAGGGCGGTCGTCACCGCTTCGCGCCGTTACCAACGAAATGACGGCCTCCTGCTGACCTTTGCGACGGTCGATCTGGTAACTCGACCCATAACCTAGCGAAGCGGATCACCTGTGCGTGGTTCCGCGAATATCGCGTTTCTGCGAGGAATCAATGTGTCCAATTCTGCACTGCAAATCCATTACACCAATTTTAATAGCGTCTACGACAACGTAGTAAAGCCCGTGCTTGCGTCGTGGGACGAACTGGCATCGATGCTGGTCTCCAGCCATCCGGTTGTCGTTGGCGACAAGCTGGCGTTGCCTTCGTTCAGCGCATGGCGTTACAAGAGCGTTGATGATCCGGCTATCGATCACGGCACCGACAAGCATGGCAAGCCGCTCAAGTGTTTCAGCGAAACCCATGTCCGGCGTCTCAAATCGAACCTTGTCGAAATGTCGATGCTCGTTATCGACTTCGACGGCGGTTTGCCGCTTGACGAAGTGCAGCAGCGTTTCGGCGAGTACGAATACGTCTCCTTCACCTCAGTGCGTCATCGCCATGAAGACAAGGACAAGGCCCGGGTAGTGCTTCCGTTCACCGAGCCGATGCGGAAGGCCGAGTTTATGCAACGCAAATCAGCAATCGAAAGGTGGATCGGTCACGACGTAGCCGATGATGTGACGTATGAAGAAGGGCAGGTTTTTCTCCTTCCCGCCGTATATGAAAAATATGCGGCACATGCCCGCGCATGGCGAAATGAAGGGGCACTTCTGGACTGGCGCATGTTTGAATCGATTCCGCTACCGGCAGCGCAGCCGAAGACAGCGAAGGCAGCCGTCGAGCGCAACGGTCAAAGCGAGTTCCGCCTGATGCCCAACGACGTTCTGGAGACGGCGCATGGCCCGATCAAGGTAAAGGACATCGACCGGAAGATTTCGAAAGTCCGTTGCCCGTTCCCGTCTCACGGCGACGTAAAGCCGACCGAGTTCGTTGCGGTATCGAAGAGCAGGCGTCCCTATCTGGTGTGCAAGAAGTGCGGCACGGTCTATATGTGGCAGGCACAGGGCGACGGTATTGCCGAAGGACTGGCAATGATCGCAGAGCGCAAGCGCCTTCGCGAGAAATCGGAGGCGAAGCAATGAGCAAATCGCCGTTCCAGAAATACTCCGATGAAAATGTGTCGAAGTGGTGGCACGAAAACCCTGCATTGGTTCCGTACAAGCGTCCCTTTCAGCCGTTTGAAGACGCGGGGTTGTATGATGAAATGCGCGTTGATGCCCGTTACCTTGCTCAAGATGTACCAACGGATGATCGTCGCTTGCATGAGGCCAACATCATCATGGTGAAGGCCCCGAAGGGTACTGGCAAGACGCAATGGCTGGCGAAGTACCTGAAATCCATTCCGCGCCAGCGGAGCAAACTTCAGCTGTCTCACCGCCAATCGTTGGCGGCGGTTCTGTCGAACGAACTGGGGTTGCATTGCTATCTGGATGACAAGGAACCGCATTGGCGTTATTCCGTCAGTCTCGACAGTATTGAGCTGGTAGCGTACTGTGGCTATGACGTTCTTGTGATCGACGAATCTGAGCAGGTCTTCCGACATTTTATCGGCGAGACGACGGCAGCTAATCGAGAGGCGATCTTCAACGTTCTCGTCAAGCTGGCATGGCGCGCGAAGCAGATCATCTGTCTGGACGCCGATATGACCAGTGAACTCACTGGCTACGTGATATCGAAATTGCGGCGCAATTTCGAATCAGACCGGGTTGTGACCATCATCAACGAGTGGAAAACGGATCGTGCCATCGAAATCTATGAGGACAAGAATCACCTCATCGCCGAACTCATCACGGACATCGTCGATGGCAAGCGCGTGTACATTCCTGTCAGTGAACTCGGTGTTGCCAATAAGCTGAAAACCCTGTTGACCGGACTGGTTCGAACGGACGGCCAAAGGATCAACGTATTGATGCTGACCGGCGAAACGAACGGCGAGGATCGGCACCAAGCATTCTTCCAGAACCCGAACGAGGAGGCCCAAAAGTATCAGGTGCTTATTGCAACCTCTACACTCAGTACGGGCGTCAGTATCGATGTGGATTGGTTCGAAGCCGTGTACGGTGTCTTCAGCGGCAACATTTACACCTATCAGGATTGCGATCAGGCTATCAGCCGGGTTCGTAAGTGCGATACGGTGAAGGTGTGGATTCAAAGCGCCGGGCGGCGCGAACATACGTCAGAACGTGCCATTCGCAACGGAGTATTGGAGAAGGAGATTCGGACACAGAAGATCGTCTTCCCGGATGAGGAAGTGTCGATCACCAAAGCCGAGGACACATATCTTGATTTTTATGCCCGAACCACTTGGCTGAATCAGGAGTGGAAGATGCACCGCGTTGCGAAATTCCGTGATCTGAAAGCCGACGAGGGCTGGCGCGTTTCGTTGGTGGCCGTCGATAAGGCGATGAAGAAGGCCGGTAGCGAGATGCTGAAGTTCGGAGGTGATCCATACGGTACGAAAAAGGCTGACCTCATATTGGACGCAAAGAACATCGACTTCGAGGAAGCCGATGTGTTGCGTGCGAAAGATCGTGCCGATCTTTCCCGCGAACAAAATAGGTCGTTGACCAAGTGGTATGTCTGCGATTTCTTCGGCTTGACATCGCCAGCGCAGGTAACGCTGCAACAGATCCAGCAGTATCAATCCGACGAGGTGCGCGATGTATTGCGAAACGTTCGGCTTCTGCGCGATTCGAGGGGATTGGCAATCGAGCGCGACCAGTACGAACGAAAGAGTGATCGTGTTACCAAAGCTATGACCGAATATGAGCACCGCGTCGTCAAACGCGATCTGTTCAACGGTGCGCTTCAGGAGGCAGGCATCGACCGGAAAGAGGCTTTTCGACGCGCGGCGCGCTACAAGGAAGTCGAAAGCGAGTACGCGGAAGCAATGAGCGCCATCGGCGATTCAAATTCGCGTCGGGGTCGAGACGCATCGAAGCATCGGCGTGACCAATTGGCAAAGTTAGAGTGGGTTGTAACGAACGACATGGTCGATAACGTGGCGCGATACGCTTCGACGAAGATGAACGTGGTTAATGCCTACCTTGGAACCGATTTCGTCACGCCGGAAGCACCCGAGGCGAAAACGAAGGTCTTCAATGCACTACTGCGCCGTATCGGTATCGTGATCAAAAAGAATCGAAAGAAGGACTGCACCGGCTATGTCATCGATTACGAGGGCATGGCAAAGCTTTCGCCCGTGATCGATGATGCCGACGTTGCTGGCGTATAGGGCCGTCGTGTACAAAAATGTTGAGCTTTTCCGTAGAAATGTAGTAACACCTACGAATATCACCCTACTGGAAACCGCTGCAAATTTGTACACGTCCGGGCAGCGTCAAGGCATGGGCTAACGAGCGTCAGGCAAGACGATCAAGCTGGCTGTACAAAAATGTTGAGCTTTTCAGTGAAATGGTAGTAACACCAACGAATATTCATCTACTGGGGCTGGCTGCATTTTTGTACATGGTCTGGCGACGCTAGGCAAGACTGAGGCAAGGTGTGGGAGAGGCTGGGTCGAGGGTCGGGCTGGGCGCTGTACAAAAATGTTGAGCTTTCCAATGAAAAGGTAGTAACCCCTACGAATATCACTTACTGGGCTTGGCTGCATTTTTGTACATAGGCCTGACCCAGTGGACGGCGAATTCAGGGGCGGCGTCCCGGCCAGCCTGAATTGACCTGTTCGACCAGCCGCCCGACCGTCCCTGACGGCGTGCTGCGCGGCTAGCCTACCGCCCGTCCATGCCCGCCAGTTCAAACCGGCGGAATGTTTAGCAAATACAAGAAGTAAACATTCCGAATCCTGAGGCCATCCTACCAGTGTACGATCCCATCGAGGCTGGATAGAATGTTTATAAATTGTATGGATGACGAAATTTATAAACATTACGGGGTGCTCGATGCGAGAAGGGCAGGCGAAGGTTCTCTCCGATTCGGAGTTTCGTCGCGTCGTCAACGTAGTGAGGAAAGAAGCCCATGCGAAGCGAAACGTCGCACTTCTCTACTGTTCGTTCGGACTCGGACTGCGCGCGAAAGAGATGGCTTCGCTTCGCATCCGACATGTCCTCGATGACGATGGGAAGCTGCTGGACGAAATCAATCTCGATGGTTCGATGACGAAGGGCCGGAAGCAGCGGCATGTGTATCTGACGAACCCGAAGGTTGCCGATGCGATTCGCGACTACCTCGATGAACGGCGAAATGCCGAAGGCATCCTGTTCAACTACGATGCGCCGTTGTTCCGTTCGCAGAAGCGAGGACAGTTTTCGCCGAACACGTTGCAGCAGCTCTTCCAGCGCATATACTCGAAGGCTCGATTGCAGGGCGCTTCGAGCCATTCGGGCCGGCGCACGTTTGCGACGACCTTGATCGAGAAGGGCGTGGACATCAAGGCCGTATCGACGTTGATGGGCCATGCGTCGATTGCCATGACCGCGCACTACGTCGAAGACAATCCTGTTCGACTGAAACAGATCAGCGCTGACATCCTGTAAACCATTCCGCGTAATGCGGATCTCGTTCGAGGAGAGCTTGCGATGAAGATCACGAAGCGTATCAAACTCGCTAACGACGTGCGGGTTCGTCGCTATCGGCTACTGCTCAACAGAGTTGCAAGAACAAACAATAGCGGCTATCCGGACGATGTGGTGCTGGCGATCCTGAACGCAAAGCGTGGGCAGTGGTCGGAGCCAATGACAGCGGAGGAGCTGCTCGCTGACATGGGGTTGTAAACATCGCCGATTATTTCCGGAAGATAAGCTAAAGATTTGAACGTTCCGAGCCGTTATTGACGTAGCGACGAACAACTACTTTATAGACCAAGTCATGCCGGAAAATCTGATCCGATACAGTGCATATAGCTACCTCCAGCAGTGGTATCGCACCGACCGTGGGTTAATGAAAGCGCTCACCGCTATGCCCGCCGGGCGCATTGCTACCAAGGATCTGAAAGAGCTTGCGGCTAAGTACATGGTAGCCAGAAACTTCAATAGCGCAACGCTATCAGAAGCGGAAATTGCCCGTCGCTGGAACGTAGTCGCGAGGCATGTTGAAGCCGCAAAGCGTAAGGCAAACTCCGCAATAGACGACCGCATTCATGACCTTGCCGATAAACTCGGGCAGGTGTTTCCTGCATCGGATGGCAAGGCATCGCCGACGCTGTTGTCTGCTGCATCCAAATTTCTGTGGTTCAGTGGTCTGTATGACGTTCGCATCTACGATAAACGGGCGGTGAACGCCTTGCACCTATTGCAGAAAGAACGGGCGATGAGAGAGGGGCGTCGAAAGTGGCGAGTGGCTGGAAATTACACCGACTTTGCGCGGGCGTGGAAAGATGAGTACGACGCACGTGCAGAGGACATCCGTGTTGCCCTTGGAGCAATCGACGAAGTTCTCGATTGGTCGATTATCCCCAAGGGGGCTGACCGCGCTACAGCAAAAGTTGTTGCGAAGAAGCAGTGGTTTAGGGATAGAGTGTTCGATAAGTATCTCTGGACGATTGGTGAAGATGAGAACGGCGGGCTCGGCGTGTTCAGCTGAATGATGCGGCGTTGCCTGCTGGCGTATATGGCCGTGCAAAAAACGCCTGCTCCAATCTAGACGTTGTAATCCCTGACTCCTTCCAATTCAATAGTTAAAGCATGAGTCTTCACACAGAAGGTTGGCAAATTCTTGTCTCGGGGTCAGTTACACTCATCGGTATCGTGGGGGGCATTGTCATTCAGACGTTCATTGCGCGCCGAAGCCGTCAGCAAACTGACGCACAAGGACGTGAATCGCGAGACATGCAGATCCGTATCGCGGAAGAGAACCGCAAGCAACTCGTCAAGCAAAGCGGCGACACTCTCGATGTGCAGCGTCTCGTCACAAACCGGGCCACGGCCTCGTTCGTGGCGGACAAGCGCCAGAAGTGGATTGATGAACTGCGCACTGACATGGCCGCACATCTCGCGCTCTCGCAGGAAATTGCTTGGAAATGGCTAGCTCTCTATTCGGAAGCGGAGGAAGTCGCGAAACGGGCCACTGCTTCAGGGAACACGGTTAATCAAGAGTCCATCGACAAGCAGCTTAAGGAATTTTCGCAGGGTAATGGAGCTCGTGATCGCGAGCACCAAGAGCGACACATTCGACTACGCTTGCGCCTCAATGGAAAAGAGGGCACTCACATTGAGTTAATCGACGCGCTCAACGAAATCCGTATGCTGGTAACAAGGCTGGGCGCAGCCAAGTATTCAAGCGCCGCCCATGCGCTGACGAAAGAGATGGAGAAAAGGGTACTCGAAGTTACATTGCAGACAACTAGGGTGCTCAAAGACGAATGGACGCGCGTAAAGCAAGAGGTCGCTTACCCTGAACTGCTGCTTAGTACCATCATACCTCCCAACATTAACGCGCCTGAGGTTTGAGATGTGTTGCTAACGGCAACTCCGTGGGGCGACCTTTCCCGTCGCTTAAACTGTATCGTATTCGCTTTGTCGATTTCTTGGCAGACGAGACAACGCACTTATTGAACAGCCGAACTCGAAGGAACATCAAAGGTATCGAGCGACAATTGAGAGTACAAACGATGGTTCAATAGCACTTGCATAATGGCTCTCATCGATTCGCCAGTCGGTACGATACGGCCAGCATCGTCGAATTGAATGTTCCAGCCTTGTTGAGCATTAACTTCTTTTAGGCGAGTCATGTAGGCCTCGTCCGCGTAGTGCCCTTTTTGATGGATAACGGCCATTCGCCGCAGATGCATCGTGTTAGTCCCTACGTGTTCAATCAACGGCCCCATGTCCGCAAATCTAGCCGTAAAAGCGGCGTCTTGTTGCAACTCGCCGAACGAATTGGCGTACTCAATCTTGTAGCTGAGCATCGTCTCAAAAGCTCGCTTATCCATGATGAACAGATCGTTACCGTACACGACGAAGTCAAGAGACTTTGCAAGTGTGAAGCTACGATCCTCGACAAGGTCCAACTGATTCGCGCGCATCACAACGTTGATGACACTCTTGGCTTTTCTCGTTTTCCACGCGTCAGTAACCTTTTTTACGCAGTAGAGAACTTGCGTACCGGCTCGAAGACGAACCAGATATCCCGTAACATTCTGAAGATCTCTTTCTCCAGCAATCCGATGCTCTTCAGGTGGCGCATCCACGAGTGCCGCGAGGTCCGAGAAGCATGTTTCATCTGTTCCAACATGCAAGCAGCTCACTTCGTTGCGCTGTGCGATAAGTGCGTAGTCTTCGACTTCTGTATGAGCCAGAAGGGATGCGCTAACGATACGCTTCAATTCCTCGACGAGCGCGTCGGTGACCTCGATTGACCTAGCGTTAAAGCCTCCAGCCTGGCGTTTTTTGAACGTCCATAGCGATAGGTTTGCGCGTGCTACGTCGAAATTTCTGCATCCCTCTAGTGCTTGCTCTTTAGTCATTTTTTTTTGCCTTCAGAACGTAGATCCCTTGAACCAGACAGGATCTGAGTACCTGGCCTGGCACGACGTTACCCCTCGAAAGCGCTCGGAGTGTTCTACGATTGCCCTCAATGTCTGCCTGGACTTCGTAAAGCTGCCATCCAGCTGCCAGCAACAATGGATTCATCAGGATCTGACCTGAACGGTACGTAATGACGAACAACCAGATCATGAATAAGCCAAAGCCAACAACCTTACCCAAACTGCCTAGCTCGACACCCATGAATGACACAATGTAAGGAAAAGCATAGTTGATCAGATCGTTCGGGATCGACTTGCTTTCCTTTATAGTCATCTCCGTCGTGCCGTTCAGATGCTTTAGTAGCCATAGGAAAAAGACGAGGCTCACAGCGGTGACCACTATGAAGAGATATGCCATCGTCGGATGTGCAACCTGCGGGATATCGCATGACCGCCAAAACTGCAGAGATTTGCAAATCGGGCGCCCCCAACCCTCATTCGGTACATCCTGAACAGCCAAGATTAATGCTAGAGGAAAATAAGATCCCAAAAACAACAACACTGCTGGAATCAATTTGATTTGCATCTCTACCTCATGGATGCGGTTCTATATGGTCTTTCGCATGAACATTTCTTTTCAGACGCCGCATTGATCGAGAGCTCTGATCGATGCTCGTTGATTCAGTATCGCTGGTCGCACTGCTGGGTATGAAACGCGGTGCCAAATATACACCATCTGCACCCGTGCGCTTGATCCTTCAGTTCATGAGGTCAAGTTTCGAGCAATCGTGCGGAGCACGTCAAGTGGACGTCCGTGCAACTCGATACCGTTCTTCCCATCAATCGCGTGTCTTTCGAGGGCAATTCGGACGACGTGCGCCCTTGTTCGTTCGCTCATTGCTTGAACTGTCGGAATGGAAAGACCAGCGCCCAGCTCAACGACGACCATCCGTTCGACGCTTGACAGCCACGCTTCAGATCGCATCCGTCGGATTCTTGTGTGGTAATCGTTCCAGTCCGAATCGTCGAACAGCAGGATATTTGGCCGCGCAACCGAACCGCAGTTTGGGCATCGCGGCAGCGCAGATACTAGGCGGCAATGCTCTTCGTCTACCACAGGATGCAGATTGTCTGTCGACCATGTGTCGGGGGAACATGGTCGCACGCATTGCAGACGGTGAAGCGAACCGCGGCATTCGAGAATCCGCTTCTCTTGGAATCCGGCCTTCTGGAATTGTCCATCAACGTTGCTGGTGAACACGAACGCGCTGTGTTCTTTCGTGGAGGCCCATCGATGCAGAATGTCGAACCCTTCGTGCGGTACGGTACGTCGATAGACACTGAGCCAATGGCCGTAGAAACCCCACGCCCTGCCTGGATCTCGTCGGAATGCTTCGCCATTCGCAATGTCTTGAAAGCTTATGCAATCGGTTTTCAACGCAGGATAGGCACGCCAGAATCCATCTTCGCCGTGAAAATCGGGTAGGCGGGAATCGACACCCATGCCTGGGCCAGCCGTGATGAGGATGCCGGTAGCGTTTCGTATCAGTTGGGCGGCGGCTTCGATTTCTTTGGTGGTATCCATGGTATTCAAATGTTTGCGGTGGCGTCGTTGAGCAGGTGATGGATATCGATGCCGATCAGATCGTTGCCGAGGAATTCCCAAAACTCCAATAGATGTCGTTGGTTCTCAGCTTCGAGTCGTGCGATCAAGTCGAGTCGGATGAGTTCTTCCTCAGGGAGGTCAAACATCGACTCATCGGTAAGTCCAAGTTCTTCGAGGACGCTCATCTGGTCGTTACGCTGTAGGCAATGCAGGTCACACCGGACTGCAAGCTCGTACAGCGGTTTGACTTCTGCGTTGCCGAGCCATCGCAGCATTACCGCGTCGCAAATGTCGCACTCGTCTCGTATTCGTTTACGAAGCAGTCCGGGCGGCACTGGCCGTTTTTGCTCGAATGCACGGGAAATTTTGTCGCTGGAAACGTTGCGAACCAAGTAGATGAAGTCCTTCAAGTCGGCTCCTTCGAGCACTGGTTTCTCGGCGAACACTGCGAGCCAACGCAACAGCACACCGGAATAGAGTTCCCTCGCGTCTTCCAGAACGATATCGCGGGCAGGCAGATCGCAGGTAACGATACGGACCGGCAACTGAAACGGCACCGCCGACTTTAGAACATCGACGCTCTTATCGAGCGCAATCGACACGGAACGATCCGCTACCGAAAGGTCGAATTCAGCGTCAGCCAGCATATCTGCAATAAGCATCGTCGTCATCGAATCCACGCAGATCAGTATTCGCTCGGAAATAGTACACACGTCGAGGACTGGTCGCCTTCGGTGATGACCCAGACACGCTTGCCCGCGACCTCGTAGGCCGAAAACGTGCGCCCGCCGTGAATCGCTCCCAACAGGTTGGCTTCCGCATCCTTCGGCGTTACGTCACCCCAGTCGCCATGTTCGTGGCGATGCAGGTATGGATAGATATCAGCGGCTTCACGTTCGAGGTGTTCGAGTACGGCGCGAGTGATGACGACTCTTCCGAGTTCGATCAACGGAACGGCGAAGCCTGAGAACGGAATGTTGGATGATTTTTCGTTGCTATTGTCGGCCATATCAAATGGTCCTCATGAGTGTGCGTTTTCGAGAGGCTAAAAAAAAACCAGGGCGGGGTGCCCTGGTTCGTTGGTCGGTTTCGACCGTATCGTGCCGTGAACGGTCAGTGATCTGTTCTGCCATCGCCCGTTCGTTTGACGCTGACACTATTCTCGGGTTGGTTCGTGTTATTTCTGGCGAAAAACCAGAGCGCGAACGCAGTGAGGAGAAAAAGGCGCACTTCTACCATTGGCGCATCAACGAAAAGTTGAGCGAAACCCGCTAGTATCAGATATGCGCCACCGTAGTAAAACGCCCCCTTTTTACCGAGCTTGTAAGCCACGACGCCGACGCCTATCGCGAGTAAATAATCCCACATGGGCTTCTCATCCTCGAACACAAGTCATCGTTTCGTCCGTTAGACCGTGATTACTCTCACCCGAGAAAAAAACAATTAACTTCTGCTTCCCGAGATGCGTAACCTCTCCGTGATATCGTGCGTTACCGAATCCCAGTGTCAATGCTTGGCCTTTCAATAGGAAGCTGCCCCCAATTGAGCCTCCGTCAGGAAAAATCCAGTTGAGGCCATTAGATTGGAATGCAACTGTTCCGTTTTTTGTTCCAGCAGGCGGTGGAAGCGTGCTTGCACACTCCCAAGAACCGTATAGAGCAGCGTTATCGTCGTCGGAATCTGATGCAGAAGATTCGTCTCCGCTGGCTTGCATACCCACGGAGCCGATCGTAAAAGCGGCACAAACGAGCAGGAGAATTGTTGTTTTTGGACGCGACTGCTTTGGCATATTGAGACGGGCAGCCAACTCTGGTTTGATAAGCTGGAAAAGAAAGATTGCGGTACCGAGACCGAAAAATAGCGTGCCGAGAAGTTTCATCCGATCGATTTCCTTGTTGTTGTGTGAGACGCCTCCCAATGAGAGGCGTCGCAAACTTGGCTATTGATGCAAGAACGTGTGGAACGTGTTCTGGTAATAGACGTTGAACGTTCCTTCTGCAACGGCAGGAGCCCAAGTGATGGCGAGCAGGTCAGTCTTGCCAGAGCCGAAGTTTCCATACGTGAATTCGACGGGCGTATTCACGTCAATGCCGATCTGCGATGCAATCGTGTCGATGCTGGCGCCGTTGAAGATGTCCATGTACTGGAACTGACCGTTCACCCAATGCAGAACAGGACGCCACGAACCCATCTGGCTGAGCGAGACCCCGTTTATCATGCCGACGTAGAGTTCGGTGTCGCCGGTGCCGCTGATGCTGATCGCCTGTAGCGACGATGCCGGGAACGTGCCGCCGCTCCCAGGGATGCTGATTGCTGGGACATTGGCCGACGCCGTGATGTCGGTGAAGTTTCCCTGGCCATCGTTGTGAATGAGTTGCAGATATGCTGAATCAGAGCCTTCCCACATCACCGCAAGATCAGGGTGTCCGGTTCCTTCGAAGTCGCCAGCGACGATGTTCGAGACGCCGAGCATGTTGGTCGCACTTACGGTGCCGCCGGAGCCGGGAATGTTGGCGTATTGTGCCGGAATCGGAACTGTTGCATAGCGCTGATAGACACCGCTTACCATCTTGTAGATGTAGACCCCGTGAGAATTCGTAAGCGTGGTGCCGCTTCGATACGTGCCAGCGATCAAATACGGCGTGCCGCTGTTATTGAGATTTGCGAGAAGTGCCGTGCCTTGGCTAATACGGTCAACGGAGCCGAGGCCGTTGCCAACATTGGGAGCGTATTCAATCTCGGGAGGAAGTTGCGCCGTACTCGCAGTGAATACGCCGGAACCATTGTTCGTCAGGAATTCGGTACCCGCGCCAGTAACAGCCGGTCCACCGAGGCGGGTCAATACAATCGTTTGTTTGCCCGGAGAGCCGTTGTTGTAGATGGTGCTGACGTGGTTGAAATTCATTCCGTCCTGCGGCAGATTTGTAGTCGATACGTCCGTCAGCTTGCCGCTTTGGCTCAACAGCTCAGTGTTGAACGCACCAGTAAATCCGGGATTGCTGGCATTCGAGTTTTCGAGACCCTGATCGCTGAAGAAGATGCTGTCTGCGCCAGTGTTGTTGAAATCACCGATGAGCGTCGCGTCAACGAAGGCCGTCGTCGGAACGGCGCCGTTGAGCAAATTCGACGTATTCAGCGTGAAATTGCCGTGGCAGTCACTGGTCCAGATTTGAATCGGAAGAGCGGGCGTAACATCGTAATACGTCGGCGCACTGACGATGGCCGGACAGCGGTTGCCGCCGAAATTGCCGACACCGAAGCCGCGCATATTCGCGTTCGGCGATTCGTAGCTGCCACTGTTTTCTGCATTGGCAATTGGAGCGGCATATGCGGTAGTGTTGCCAGCGCTCGCAATTTGAGCTTGATAGTTGACCAACAGACCGACGGGCGACGATGCCGTAGTCGGTGTCGATGCCGGAGTCGGAGACGAGGCTGAAGTTGGCGACGATCCGCCGCCTCCACCGCCCCCGCATGCGGAAATCAGTCCTGCGCTTACCCCAATGACAAGTGCTGTTGCGACGTTCAACTTCATTATCGTTTTCATTCGAGTTGGTGCAGCGTCTTCAGAATGGTCGGCTTGTTCGCGTGATTGTTGGTCTCCTACGCGCTTGCGCGACTGCTAAAACGCCGCTCGTTATGGCCGAGCGGCATCAATTCGGTCTATCGGCTTGTGGCTGCCGAACTGAAGTTCAAATCTGCATGAGTTGGTAGGCAATGGCCTGAACGTCCTCGTTGTTGCGACGGAGAAGGAAGGCAAATCGCGACACCAGCAGGCGGTTCTTCTTCCGATCAATCTCGTTGATCTTCCGTACCGCGACCGGATCGAACGGACGTCCCGGCTTCAACTGTTCGATGGCCGACTTCGCCAGTGCCGTACGTTCCTCGTCGAGCTTCGTGAGCGTTGCCCGGAAGTTCTCGGCCGTGTCGGTAGCTTCCGTCTTCCGTGCAGGTTTCGCTTTTCCCCGTCCCCCCGCCGGTGCTGCCTCAGCCTTGACCGTCTGTTCGCCCGATACGGTTGCCGTTGTCGTCGACTCGTCCGTGCCCGTGTTCTTCGCTTCGACCTTCGTGCTCATAGATATCTCCTGTTGAAAAATCACATCGACAGAGAAATACTATCCAGCGTTTTGGGCTTCGTACACTGATTTTTGTCGATAAATCAGATGGTTATGGCTGCCCTGCGGTCGCACTCTACCGAGCCGGACCAAGACGGTTGTGGCGCGATTTGACGAATTGTAACGTTAAACATCACGGCGTGACGCGATGCTTCATGGGATTTGATGATCGTTCCGCCGACCATTACGGCCGTACGTAAAAGGTCACATATGGACGAGCAACAGAAGGCGGCGCTTGTTAGGGCAGTGGGACGAGCGATAGCTTCGAGGCGCGTTGCCGCTGGGTTATCTCAAGAGCGGGTCGCTGAGGAACTGGGAATCACACGTGAAGCCGTGTCCCGTATGGAAACTGGCGTAGCGGTTCCTTCGGTGGTTCGCGTTGCCGAACTGGCGGAGGTCTTCAACTGCGGACTAGATGAACTGCTGACCGGGGTGTCCAGCAGGGAGATAGATCAAGTGCGGGATGTCGTCGACCTGTTCGACGGACTATCCGATGAGAAGCGTCAGTTACTCGTGAACATTGCGAGGCAGATTGCGAGGGGCTTCGCAACCGCGTAACGGGCGACGGCACCCGCCTTGTAGCTTATCTATCGAAGGCTACGACCGTGGATGCCCCAAAAACGCTGTGAGCCGCTCGGTCAGCGAATCGATATCTTTCAACTCGCATTGCCAAATCACCAACGATTGCCAGCCTTCCGCTTCCAGCGCAGAGACCGTCTCTTGGTCCCGTGTACGTGTGCGTTCGATTTTAGGAGCCCAGAAATCTAGGTTGCTCTGTGGTAGTCGGCCAAGCCGACAACCTACATGGCCATGCCAGAAGCACCCGTGGACGAAGACAACTTTTCTCTTTTTCGAGAAAACTATGTCGGGTTTGCCGCGAAGGCCACGCCCATGCAGTCGAAATCTGTACCCCAATCGATGCAACAGCACGCGAACCATGAGTTCAGGGCTCGTATTCTTTGACGTTACCCTAGACATCAACCAACTGCGTTTCTCGGGCGATAGTCTGTCCATTGCTACTGCTTTGCGACGTTTCGAGAGGGTCACGCTTGCTCTGCGACGAAGTCTGCCCGAAGTTTGCGCGAGTTTGATATGCTGATTGGTCTTCGCAAGAATACTACGCTACGCGGGCATGGCCAAAAGTCAAAAAACGATTGTCATCGAGCACATATTCGATCAACTGTACGACGCCGCGTCGGGGACGCTATCAAGAGCGGTCGTGACGGCAACCGATGTGCAGGACGCAAAGCGCTTCTGCAATGAGCATCGCGGCACCACTTTTAAGCCCGACAGCAATCCTTTCAATTTTATGAAGGATATCGTTCGAGGGAAAGGCGCGGCCAAAATTTGGCCGGACCGCGTGCGGCAACTGGGCTACGTGGGTGAGCAGATCACTGGGGACGGGAAGGTCTTTGAGTTCGTGCCTGTGGTGGCTGGAGCGTCTGAAGGGTTTGCTGTCGACTTCCGCCCGACGAACAGTACGCCGGTAGTTCCGATTCAAAGTCTTAGTCTGCCCATCGCGTCTAAGGCGTTGGGTAGGACGGACGAGTCATGGCTTTTGCAGGTAGCTGTGAATCTTCGCATTATCGAGAGCCACTTTGCGATTGGTGACAATCGGCAGATCGAACCGGTCGAGCTGAACCATTTGCAAATGGACATCAAACTCAGGCGGGTTCAAATCGACGCATTGTTCCTCGCATTGCGCGAGCCGCGAGTCGATGATCCTTCCGGGCGAGTGCTGATCACGGTGGAAGCGAAGCAGGGCAACCAACGGATCCTAACTGAGCAAATTGCTAGGCAAGTAAAGGCCGCCTTCGAATCGACCGACAACGATGTCGTCGTTCCCGTTGCGATTGCTGCAATTAGGGGAAAGGGCGTTTACGTAGTGGAATTCCGAGCGGTCCACCGTGCGGAAAGCGCCACTTTCGATTCACCCGAGTTTCACCGCGACGCTATGTACATGCTCTTGCCTGCAGTCAACGGTATTTGAGTCGTCAACCATTGCGGGGTTGACGGCCAACCAACGACGTTAAGAGGGCGCTAGCTCGAACGGCGCCTCGATGTCTTCGTCCGCAACCTCGGATACGGGCTCCGTTGACCTCTTATCAATGGTCTTTCTGTTGCGTTGAGCGATCACGTTCCGCGAGACCGAGAAAAAGGCAGCAGCTTCTCCCATATTCATTGAGAGCAACGACTCGTCGCCTAGTGCCATAACCTCTTCCGGCTTCGTCGCAATCTCACCCAAAGCGTCCATTATGGCTGACGCGACAGCCCTTCCTAAGAGGGGCGGAACACTGTTGCCGATCTGCCGGAAGCCATGCCACTTCGTCACATGCATCCGAAACCAATCCGGGTACGAGTGAAGTCGTGCTGCTTCTCTTACGGTCAGTACGCGAGGGTACACAGGGTGAATCGGCCTCGGCGAAGTATGGGCGCCGCGTGCGCTATCGGTGCCGGCACGCAGGGTGTTGCACAACCCCTCCGGATCGAGTCGCAAGAATCGGCTAACTTTTTCCGTCTGACCGGGAGGTGTCGCCAGAAAGCGAGTCTTCGATAGCTCTGTGTGCTCGGTAATGAGGCTGCACGTGAGAACATTCGGGTCGAACGCGCGTGAATAGCTATAGTCGGTGTTATCGACTTCGATGCCGCGCAGACGGCGAGCGTAGGTAGATTCCGTAATCCATTCGACGCGAACTGAATCGCTTGAACAAAGCTCGTCAAATTGGTCGGCATCGGGCAAGTCGGCGATCGCTTGGCGCACGGTCACTCTGCCTTCTATTCCAATGGGATACACAGGCATCGTCTGGTCATTTCGAGCAGCGATCAGAAAAAGTCGCTGCCTTGACTGGGGCACGCCGTAGTTAGACGCGTTCAACACCTGATATGGGAGGACGACGTTGTAGCCTGCATCTCCCAGGGCGTCGATCAGTTCGGTCAGAAATTGGGCGTGTTTCCCTAGTGTTAGCCCTTTGACGTTCTCGAAAACGCAATATTTCGGCCGAAGTTCGCTAACCAGTCGGACGTAGTGGAAGACCAACTGGTTCCGGTGGTCGTCCAGCGCGCGCTTCCCGATCATTGAAAAACCTTGGCACGGTGCGCCGCCAAACACGACATCAATTTCAGTGTCGTCGATTCCACTCAGGCGCCGGATTTCGTCGCCGGTTAGGTCGACCACGCTGGCACATATCGTTTTCGTCCTAGGAAAGTTGTACTCGTGCGTTGCACAATGAATCGGGTCGATCTCAACCGCTGCTGCGATGTCGAAACCTGCTTGTTCAAAACCTAGCGACAACCCGCCCGCCCCCGCGAACAGGTCGATCCCGATAGGACGAGCCATAAATTCTCCACTTATATACGAGCATGAATACTAGGCGCATTCTATCTTGACGATCAGCCGTTGTCGATCGTTTTTTTGGGGGCGGACCACCCTCCGTCCGTCGGCCTAGGCGCAGCAGCGACAATGGATTGGTAGGGCGTAATTGGTCTCAAGATAGCCATATTTAGCCCGCCAAAACCCGGGTTTTGGCGGGCTTTGTCGGTCCAACAGCGTGTTCGAACGGCGCGCGCCGCGTTACGTTTTACCGCGGTACTCGACCTCATTGAAGTACCGGTTTGCAGACGTTAGCTTTTCAGTGAGATCCGCGTACTTGACGTCAATGTCACTGAGCACCTTCTTGGGTTCGCCGCATGCGCGTAGCAATGAGAGTAGGCGCAGCCTTGCAAACGCGCATGCGTCTGAGATTACGCGCGCCGAATGTCCAAGGCTGGCAGCAGTCTGGCGCGCCTCGTCCCTAGTTGAGCGCTCCCAGATCATTCCGATGCTGTCCGCATCTTTGTGGATCAGGTGGCTGCTCATTGAGTAGCCGTGCGCAAGATGTACGAAATGTCGAAGCCCTGGTTCTTCGGTTCGCGCAAAGAACCTGCAAATGCCAGCAAACGACC
This sequence comes from Paraburkholderia sp. Ac-20336, assembly GCF_017105025.1. NCBI lineage: Bacteria > Pseudomonadati > Pseudomonadota > Betaproteobacteria > Burkholderiales > Burkholderiaceae > Paraburkholderia > Paraburkholderia sp. Ac-20336. Next base: position 39,191 of record NZ_JAAGPS010000061.1, read on the forward strand.
ACCTCTCTTCAATCTCTTGTCGTGCGCGTTTGGAGTAGCTTTCCCGGATTAAGCTCACCTCCTCAGGTTCGACGAGCAACTCTTTAAACGAATGCCATTCGGGCGCATCGGCATCAGGTACGGCGTCAAGAAATTGCCTTGCATGTTCAGCGTGTCGGATGGCAAAGAAAAGCGGTAACACGTGCCAGTACTCTCCGACCTTCGACTCGATCTCCGATGATGACCCGTACAACATGTACGCGAGCTTGACCGAGCCCTCCATGACGGAGCGGGAAATAAGGTCGGCGTCCCACTCCTTGCCCGACTGGATTAGGAGGAGAGAGCTTTCACTGGAAAGATGACAGTCGATGAATAGCTGTGCAGCGACGAATCGGACGAGAGGCGGAAGGCCTTCATACGCTTGATCCAAATATGGCTTAGCTTGGTCGAAGCAGTCGAAAATTAGGCGGCTTGCCTCGGCGGCCCAAACTGCTGGCGATGCAGGCATAGTCGGTTCCTTGAAACCTAGCGTGTTGTAGGTGGGTCGTAATCGATGCTTGTATTGCAATCATGCGACATCAGACATCACGTCCGCCTCCACAGCTGAACTAGCCAGAAGCGGACGCTGAGCAGCAGCAGTTTTTGGCTGTGCCAGACCGGATCGTGTTGGTAAACAATGAATGTAGCTGTAGTTGCGAAACCGATTAAACCCCATCAGGAACCGATTCAGCGCGTGGTTTGACAATACGTCAGTAAATTTCGGCTGATAGATGCAGAGATGATTCCGGAAATGGGGTTTAATTGGCCACAAGGTAAGCATGTTAAGCGCACCGAAACCGAGGGCGGTGTTCGTTGTATCGATCCCAACGGCCGTTCGAACGATGTCTCAGCCTCTTTGAGTTCGTTATGTATGGACGGCTCGTTCGAAACGGGTTCGATTCGAATTGGTGTGGCGCGGAGAGGCACCGCTTCGATTGCCATCGACTTCACTGAGATTTGTGTGACGTGCAGCGGCCGGTCCTGGAAGGCATTGCGCGCATTAGGCATCGCGCTATTCCCTGAAACGTATGCGCACGCGGGTTGAATCAAATTCGCATTTTCAGAAATCGTTATAAAACAATGGCTTGCGGATATCTTGCGTTGGTTGAATCCGACTGCACAATGGCGGTTCACTAACTAAAGGAGAAGGCGAATGACAAACGAGTACGGGGAAAAGGACGCCGCATTCCAGAAGGAGATCATCGACGCTCTGGTGCTGCGCCACACGATCAACCTGAACCGCGAAGTTGGTACTGCGTACCTCCAAGCGGAATGGGAAGACAAAATCAATCCGTGCGTTACGGTTACGCGCGACGCGATCCGCACTGCAACCGGCCGTGACAAGATGCGCGACAAAGTGATCGAGCAGTATGAAGTCGCTCTGCGCCGCCCTGGTTTCGATGTCGCGCGTCTGGACGAAGACACGCTGAAAATCTGCATCTCGCCGATCCGTTCGCCCAAGAACGAATTCAAGTCGGTAACGGAGCTGCGTCGCAAGAACGAGGATGAAATCGAAGCAGCAAAGGACGCCGATCCGGACTGCGACCTCGCAGCGCCGCCCCTCTATTGATTGTCGGTTCGGTGGCCGTACCCGGACGAGTCGATTCGTCCGGGTAGTTCAGATTGGGATTGTGGACACAATAGAAAAATAACCTGCTCGGCCCGCTAAAACCCGGGTTTTGCCGCGCTAATCGGTCCGACCGCGTGTTCGAACGGCGACCGGAGATACATCAAGCGATTATGCACGTTACGAATAGAGGGTCGCACTCAAAAATATCTCCCGCGCATCTGCCGTCGGATCGGGTTCGACCCACACGAGACATCGGCGATTCTCGATCACAGACATTCGTTGCAGGGGCAGATGATCATGACGCCAGGGTGTTCGTTCGGTCCAGCAGTCGCGGCACCAGCGTAGTTCGCAAGAGTTTAAACCTCCATTCTTTAAATTAGTTCCACCGATTTCGTTGACTATCGGCGGTTACGCTGTCAGAATTGACGGAACTAATGGAGGGCACATGGCTCATTTTTTAAGTGACGCAATAATTGCGCGTCAAAATGCGATTTCGGAAGGGAATGGTGCACCGCTGGGACTTCCGATCTTTGATCGATATGCGATCTGCAATCTTCGCGGCGGCATCGGCAAGACCTCTTTGGCGTTCAATCTGTCGTACCTTACGAACGACCTTCTCGCAGTCGACACATGCCCGCAGGGCAACCTGTCGTATTTTTACGACAACAACTACTACCAAAATGTCTCCACGACGGTGAACGATATGTTGCTGCCGTACTTCTTTCCTGGGTTGGGGAGAGCGAGTCGCGTAGCGCAGTACATTGGCGCGACAAACCGGTTTTTCAGCAATAAGAACAGCTATTTCATGCCATCGTCGGCAGAGCTCTACACATTACCGTCACAGATGGCGAATGCACTGGCGGCGGCTAACCAGTTGCCAGGTCCACAGCGAGTCACCGTAATCGACTCACTGCTCTACTCGTTGAAGACGGAAATCGACCGGGAGATGCAAGAAACTGGTACGAATAAGGTGTTGATCGACACATCGCCCTTCTTTGCCGGTTGTACCCACTTGGCGTGGCACGCAGTTGATGCGCTAGTTGTCCCCGTTCGGACAGACAAGCAGTCGGTGAATTCGCTCTCTTTAATGCTGCGGACGTTGTCGAACCCGTCCAGCGAATTTCGTCGTTCGATGCCGTCGGACAATCACTCGCCGAAGATTCAGATGATCGTATTGACAGGATGCGGTTGGACCACGCGCGCAGGTGCGCGCAACGAACCCAACCAGCAAACGAAAGTATTTCTTGAAGAGGTCCGCGATATTGTTGGACGCAACATTGCGCACTTCACCACCAATGATCCGGACCGACACATTGTGTTGACCGACGACTTCCTTGGCTCTGGCCGCGTATCGTCAGCCTTGTCCAAACCCATTGAACTGATGAACGCGGGCGATTCGACGCGGATCAACCGAATCAAGACAGATGTCAACGGCTCTGTCGAAAAGATCAAGAACCAACTGAGATTCATTAGCAGCAACCTCTGGTGAGGTGGAAGACGACTTGCCTGGATCAGCAGCCCTTACGGCGAGCTAAATCGTGCAGCATCGCCTGATTGACAGGCGCATTTAGTCCGCCAAACAAGGTTTGGCTTGCTTTATCGATCCAGCCGCGTGTTCGATCGGCGGGCTGCGCTCCGAGCGGGTTTAATTGGCCACAAGTTAAGCACGTGATGGCCGCCGGCCGCGGCGACTTCCAGCGCGCGGCGCTGCAGAACTGCGGCTTCGACTTCCCCGTGAGACGCATCACCGTCAATCTCGCGCCGGCCGATCTGCCGAAAGAATCGGGCCGCTTCGATCTGCCGATCGCGCTCGGCATCCTCGCC